>CAUJJY010000096.1 GCA_963205155.1 Candidatus Zixiibacteriota bacterium
TTGGGTCGTTCCAGATTTCAGACAATGTGCGCTTGCGAATGTTTCCAACTTCGAATCGCGGCGAGATCAACGAAGTGCACGGATAGACGGCACCGGTGGAAGCAACATACATTGTCTGGACACCTGCGACACATTCGTGAAACTGGTAGTCCGGCGGCAAGGGCCCAAAAGCCGGGTCAAACATGACCATCGGTTTCTCCATCGCGGCTGCTTCAGCGATGAATTCGTGCAGTTCGCCGAGTTGTTCGCCAAACTCAAATCGCTCGCGAACTGAATCGCGATGCCCTCGGCCGGCCGGAACGAATCCGCAGAAACGCACACCATCGGCTTCGTGCTCGACCGCGAGCTTAAGAAAAGGCCGCGCATCATCCAGAGTCTCCTTGCCTAACAACATCGCTAAATGCAGTTGCAGCCCGGCTTTCTTGACACCATCCATCGCCTTCAGGATTGTTGCGAAGTCTTTCGTCTCCGCGTTTCGCATGCGGGCGAAATTTTCAGCATTTGAACCGTCAATACTGATTTGAATTGCATAGGCGCCGGAATCGCGGAATCGTTTTGCCAGGTCATTATCCAGCAGCAGTCCGTTGGTAGTAATCCCCGACCGCGTTTTACCCTTTTGGTAGGCGTGGTCAATCAGTTCAACCAGATCGTTTCGCAACAGCGGCTCACCGCCAGTCCAACCGATGGCACGTGCCGGACCAAGTTCGCATAATTGATCAATCAGACTGCGCAGCTCGTCAGTACTCAATTCCTTTGCCGGGCGCCTCCCTGCTGCCGTAAAGCAGTGCGAACAGGTGAGGTTACAGGCTCTGGTTATTTCGATTCCAACGATATCGGGTCGACGCTGTGGTTGACGTAATTCTGGTGTCATCTACCTCTCACAGTTAGAAACACCGGCGTCCGATGACGCCGGTGCTATTGAATCAGAAGTGTCAATCCTGCAGCGGTGGCAGAATCAGAAACAGCCTCTTGTAGCATGGGCACGGCTTTTGAATGGCAGTGCTTGGTGATTCAATGAACTTCATCCTCTTACCTCCTCGTGAGTGTTACACTTGTACCTTAATGTTAGCATCTCTCCGAGATTGTACTTCCACGGAGAGCAAAATCCTCGTTCTTCATTGCTGCCATTGGTCGCAGCATTGGGACAACCGCCCAAACAAAGCGGCAAAATCGCGCATTCCCGACAGCCGGACCGGCTAAACGCATCGAAATTGCGGTAACGATCCAAGTTGCGCTGTTGACGTTCGCTTCGAGATGCGCTGAACACATCTCCAATCGCATCGTCCGGACTTAACGACAGTTCTTCCCAACACTTGAACAGCAGCCCATTAGGTGCCACCACAAAAGAATGATCATTCCCTGCGCCGCAATAACCGCCCGGTGCGACTTGCGGATATTCGATCCGATATACGCCCCGGCGAACCAGCTCGCGATAGAGCTCGACTTGAAGGTGAGCAAATGCTTCAGTGCTTAAACAACGACCGCTGACATCGGCGCAGACGCCTTTGGAGGGATTAACCGGAGCGAAATAAATATTCACATGCTCCAACAACCCACGCTGCTGAAGAATATCCACAACCTCAAGCGGCGCTGAACTATTCTCGCTATCAACGTTAATTCTGACGATGATCCGCATAATGCGGCATGACTCTTCGACATTGGCTAAAATCCGGTCAAACGTGCCGCGTCCGCCCGACATCATCCGCCGGCGATCGTGGATTTCCCGCGGTCCATCGAGTGTTATCTGCGCTTCGTCGATACCAACCTCTTTGAGGCGTTGCGCCATTCCCGCGTTGAGCATGTAGCCATTCGTGATGATTGTCGACGTCAGTTCCTTGACTCCGAACCGCTCTGACATTTCCGCCAATCGCTTCTGCAAGCCGACCACCGTATCCAGGCAAAGTGTCGGTTCGCCGCCAAACCAGGTGATCATGAACCGCTCACTGCCAGCCAGCCGCTCTTCGCTAAATGCAATCAGGGCGTCTGCGACCCTCTCGTCCATCACCGTGACACTGGAGTTTTGAAAACAATAATCGCAGCGAAAATTACAGGCCAGTGTCGGCGCGATTGTCAGAAAAAAAGTGGATTTCGTTTGTCGCTGCTGTTTGTCGCGAACCTGCAGTTCAGAAACTTCGTCGTGATTTGCCGGACAAAGAAAGCGGGCGTACTTCATCTGATCGAGTAGTTCAACATCAGCTTGACTTTCAGTCTTGCCGTACGATTCTAACAGGCGCAAGAAGCGAGGAAGGGTCTCTTCATCAATCTCGGCCAACGCAGCGGTAGAGCCATTAAATGCCAGTTTACGGCCCGAAGGCAGATCGACAAAGAAGTTATAGCGGGAAGGCTTCAACTGACCATCACTGGACATTTGATCTATCCTCGAACGTTTGGCAGAGGTTTTTAATAACCACCCAGAGTTACTTGGAACCAAGTGTAGATAAAAGTATCCGCGTTGTCAAGGGAAAAGTGATAATGATGGGTTTGTTTCTCTAAGTTCAATGTTATCAGCAAACTATGACTCGCACCGAGATCCGATTCTTGGTGAAATTCACTTGACGCTCTTTGCGCAAACGCCTATCCTAACCGCGCCGCGCTGCACAAACTGTCCGAGTGCCTTGGCTCTGACTTCAACGTTTGCGTCGACGCTTTGGAAATACAAGGGAAGTCAATCCACGAAAGTGAAAATTTGAAGATGATCACCGGAATCGGCAATCCAGTATTCGACTTAATAGAAACACCATATCTCAAAACTGACGGACGTGTCTTGTCCGGCTGTTCCACGAACGCTTGCCTTGCCCTAACCAAACTCGGCAAGAAGACTGCCCTCATCGGCCGTATTGGCAAGGATTATGACAAGATATTCCGCAGTGAAATGGAGCGCTTTGGCATCGAATACGCAGTGGAGGAATCGGAAATCTCCGGTGGCTTCAAGCTAATCTACTACGACAAGCATGGCAACCGCACACTCGATGTGCTCGGCGACGCCGGGCCGATCGATTTTTTTCCGGAGAAATACGCCGACTCCGACTGGATTCTCTTTGGCCCGATCTTGCAGGAATTGGATTTAGAATACGTCGAGATTGTCAAAGCTCGCTCACGAGCGAAGATCTTTGTTGATCCGCAGGGATTCTTGCGCAGCATCGACAAAGAGGGTCGCATCACGCATGAAAAGACTAAGGAGATTGAGCGGATCGCATCACTCTCGACTGTCTTTAAACCCAACGAAATGGAATGCAAGGTCCTCACGGGCATCGATCCACGCGTTGATTTTGAAACCCCCGCCAAAATGCTCAAGGAGTGGGGTCCCGAAATCGTGATCATCACCCTTGCCGAGGAAGGCTCGGTCATCTACGACGGCAAGACCATGTACCGCATTCCTGCCTACGAAACCCTCGCAAAGGATTCAACCGGGGCAGGGGATACCTATGCCGCGGGTATGATCTATGCCATAGACAAGGGCTACGACTGGTACGAGGCCGGTTGCTTTGCGGGATGCGTTTCTTCCGTGATGATCGAAAACACCGGTCCCGACTTCCCGCTCACCGTCGCGGAGGCAGAGAAGCGCAAGAACGCCTTGTTGGCAAAGTTTCCGCCACGCTAGTCTCGTTGCACTATATCAACTTCGAGCTGAAAGAGGGCCACTGCAAGAAGACTTCTGTCGATTCGCAGCTTGACTAATGGATATTGACGCCTATCTTCTTCCGATGTCGCACTCGCACGATCACCCGCACGAGCACAGCCACACAGAGCATCATCATAGCCATCACGAAAGTAGGACCAAATGGGTTGTCCTGCTTACCGCGGTCACGATGGTAGCTGAAATTGGATTCGGCTATTACACCAACTCCATGGCGCTCCTTGCCGACGGCTGGCACATGTCGTCGCACGTTTTGGCAATCGGATTGACATGGTTCGCTTATTCGGTGGCACGCCGCAACCATGACAATCCTCGCTTCGTAGCCGGCACTGGCAAGATTCTCGCTCTGGCGGGATACACTTCGGCGCTGCTGCTTGTGGTAATTGCCATATGGATGGCAATTGAGTCGGTCGCGCGGTTCTTGAATCCTCAAGAGATCATGTTTGGGGAAGCCATCGTTGTGGCGGTCGTCGGTCTGATTGTCAACGCCGTCAGCGCTGTGATGCTGCATCACAAGCAAGAGCACTCGGACCACAACATCCGTGCTGCTTATCTTCATGTCATTGCCGATGCCTTGACGAGCCTGACCGCGATTGCGGCTCTCACCGCCGGCTGGCTCTGGAAAATCTATGCGCTCGACGCCGTCAGCGGCGTTATCTGCTCGCTCATTATAACCAAGTGGGCGTATGATCTTGCCAAAAACTCCGGCAAAGATCTGCTGGATTTCAAATAGCTGGGATCTGCTTCCCCCTAAAAATCTTCCCAATCAGGTTGACAATGGGCGCAGGGTTTATATCTTTGGCAATCGTGCTATGGGGGTGTAGCTCAGTGGTAGAGCATGTGCCTTTTAAGCACAGGGCCGATGGTTCGATCCCATCCACCCTCATATTAAGACATAGTCGATTAAATGCACCATTAGCTCAGTTGGTAGAGCAGCTGACTCTTAATCAGCGGGCCCTAGGTTCGAGTCCTAGATGGTGCATTTTGATTTGCAGCCCTTCCTCACGAGATTCGACTTAATCGCTTCAGATACGGGGACTCTCTCAACCCCTCTGATTTAGATGTAACTTTCGTATTGTATTGTTTCGTAGAGCAAACTATCTTTGTTCAGGCAATTCACCTCGCCTGACCGCTCCAGCACTAAATTGCGTAACCAAGTCTAATCTGACAGATTGCGCACGCCTCAGTCCGAGGGTTAAGGATGAAGCTCTGGGAGCATATTCGCCGGATCACTTGCCATTCCGAAAGCGACCCGCTGTTTCGCGCAGAAATCGAGGATTTCTCGCGTCACGGTCTTCAGGTTGCAGGCCTGGTCGGCATCGTCCTGCCGACGACGATGCTTGGCGTATACTTGCTGATTCTCGGCCTCACTCCCAGTTGGCGGGGTGAACCGGGTGTCAGCACCGCCATCTGGGACGAACTTTCAATCTCCTTCAGCGCCGCCGGATTGTTTTTACTGTCCAAGTCTCAAGCCGCGATTCGACATGCCGTCAAAGTGTTTGCCTTGTTTCTGTGGATCGCAACTACGGTCGTGCTCGTTGATGATCTGATACATCAGGGTGAGATCGAGTCTACCAATTATCTGGCGCTTCTGATGCTCGTTGCGCTCGGTACTGTACCTTGCGGCTTTGCGGCGATGTTTGCAATGGGCGCGGGTATGTTTGCCATTTACCTCGTACTTGTTCTCATCTGGCCGGCACCGATCAGACCGAGTGATTTGATCTTTTTCGGTACCCAGATGATTCTGGCTGCATGGATCGCTGGTATGCTATTCGCTTCGCGTCGGAGCCGTTTTGAGGCCGCGCTTCAGATTACCTTATCGGAACAGAAATATCGGTCGCTCTTCCGTGACGCCTCCGACGCAATATTCGTCATCGACAGCAGTACAGGATGTTTTCGCGAGGTTAACCCCACCCTCGAACGCATGCTCGGTGTGACCGCCGCCGAATTGGAGCGCATCCCCTTTGATCGCGTCGTTCATCCGGATGATCGTGAACGTGTCGTTAGTTACCACGTTGCCCGATTGCGCGGCGATCCGGCACCGGATCGATACCAGTTGCGTATCGTCGGCCCGTTTTCCGGGCAAGAACATATCTGCGACATCGCGATTCATCGCTCTTCGGATACCGGCGTTACCGCCGGAGTCGTGCGTGATCTCACGGAACGCGTGCGTGCGGAAGAAACCATCCGCAACTACGCGCGTGAACTTGAAGCCACAAATAAGGAACTCCACGAAACCCGGGGGCGACTGATACATGCCGAGAAAGCCGCGGCAATGACGGATCTGGTTGCCGGGGTCGTACACGAACTAAACTCCCCTCTTGCGGTCATACTCTCAAGTGCTGATATGGCACAACGTGCAACCGAGCGAATCGACGCTGGGTCCAGCGACTCGTCGGCCACGGACAACAACGAGTTGTTCCGCAGTATTCGAATCCTCTCGGAGGTGTGCAAGGGAACAAAGGAAAGCGCCAACCGCATCTCACAACTCGTCGCTACGCTCAAGTCATTTGCTCATCTTGACCGATCGTTGATACGAAGTATTGATCTCAATGCGACGATCTCCGATGCAATCGCCCTGTTGCGCCCTTTTGGTAAGCCGGAGACCGCGATTACCACGAATTTCGCGCCATTGCCGGCATATCTCTGTGTTGGTCGCGACATTTCCCAACTCGTCGCAACTCTCGTTAAGCGCGCATTGATAACGACCCCCGCGGGCGGACGAGTTGATATTTCAACCGCACTCCACCAGGACGTTATCCATCTTGAGGTGCACGACACCGGCCCCGTGCTCTCACAGGAGCAATCGAACCGGCTCTTCGATCCGCGATTCGCGGTGAATGATGAACGGGTCAGTCTCGGACTTGAGTTACCAATCGCACTGCAAATTGTCGTTGCGCATGGCGGCTCGGTTGAGGTGAACAGTGATGAAATCAATGGAACGAAGATTCTCGTGGCTTTGCCGCTCAAGCAATTCGAGAAGTGAAGCGTGATTGTTATGCTTTCTTTGGCTGCCGGTCCTGCTTAGCTTTATCCTGCTGATCGTGCTTACTTTGCTTCTGCTTCTTTCCTTTTTCCTTGTCTTTCTTTCCGCCCTTGTCTCCCATGGTCTGTCTCCTTTCAATCGAATTGGATACTAATTGCGACGACAGCGTAAATGGTAATTCCTTTAAAGTCAAAAGGCGATACCAAATAATGCGCCTACACCGGCTGTCAGCGCCATCGCCAGAGCGCCCCAGAAAGTCACCCGTACTACGGAGACGAGCAATGGGGAACCACCTGCGCGTGCCGCCAGTCCACCAAGCAGTGCCAGACACGCGAGCGATGAAATTGACACGACGGGCACAATTGCTGTAGTGGGAACGACTATCGCGGCTGCCAGCGGCAATGCGGCTCCAACCGTGAAGGTAGCTGCCGAAGCCAATGCTGCTTGAAAGGGCCGGGCACTAAGAGTCTCGGAAATTCCCAATTCGTCCCTGGCATGTGCCGCCAATGCATCATGAGCCATGAGCTGTTGCGCAACTTGTTTCGCAAGCGGTGCATCGAGTCCGCGTTCGACATAGATAGCGGCAAGCTCCTCCAACTCAAAGTCGTGATCGTTCGCCAGCTCATTTCTTTCGCGTTCAAGATCAGCCCGCTCGGTGTCGGATTGAGTACTGACTGATACGTACTCTCCGGCGGCCATTGACATTGCCCCTGCAACCAGCCCTGCCAAACCGGCAACCAAGATGCTGCTGCGGCTCACGTCCGCCGCGGCGACACCGACTAGTAAGCTCGCCGTCGACACGATTCCGTCATTGGCGCCCATGACTGCGGCGCGAAGCCAGCCCACGCGATGTGTGCGATGTTGCTCTGGAAGATGCACAGCGACTCCTCTCGAACATGTGTCTGTCTATCCATATACTTAACTCCTTGCTCCTTCGCCCGCAAGTCGTATATTCCCGCGATGGAAATTGTCACCTATCTTATCGACCTGTTTTTGCATCTCGACAAACATCTGGCGGAACTGATATCTCAATATGGTACCTGGACGTATGCCATCCTCTTTTTGGTCATTTTTTGCGAAACCGGACTTGTAATCGCACCCTTCCTACCCGGAGATTCGCTCCTGTTTGCCACCGGCGCGCTGGCCGCAACCGGCGCACTCGACCCGAACATCGCCTTCGCATTAATGGCACTGGCATCCGTGCTTGGCGACAATACGAACTATACCATTGGCCGCTTCATCGGGCCAAGAGCTTTCTCTGGAAATAGCCGCTTCCTGAAACGAGAATACCTCGATAAGACCCAGCAGTTCTATGACAAGTATGGAGGTCGTACGATCATCGTCGGTCGCTTTTTGCCGATTATCCGTACCTTTGCGCCGTTTGTCGCAGGTGTTGCGAAGATGGATCGGCGTAAATACGTGCCCTTCACGATAATCGGCGCGATGTTTTGGGTCGGGCTCTTTGTTTATGCCGGATACTTCTTTGGAAGCCTCCCCTTCGTCAAGAACAACTTCTCGATAGTCATCGTGGTGATAATTCTCATCTCCGCAGTGCCGGCAATCCTCGAAGTCATCAGACACCGACGCAACCGCAACAAACCTGTTCGTTAACAACACGGGAGATTTTCCCTGCAATAAAATCTTGAAGTGTACGGGAGTTTTAACGTACATTTGCAGATATGGCTCGCTGGCTGATTCTTGTCATATTGATTGCGGCGGCGGTTTCCTGCACAACTCGCCGGCCAACGATCCGCGAACCGATTGTCGCGGAATTTCAGCGCAGTAACCGCGCGGAAGTCATGGAAACTCTGAAGAAGATTCTTGAATCCGAAAAAATTCCGATCTCGAGCACCGATTTGCAGAAGGGTACAATTGTTAGCGACAGTTTCGAAGTGTTACCGGAATATTGTGACTGCGGCATGAATTTTTTCGGGGCGCAATATCCAGGAACACGGCGCGGCAAAATGCGCATTCTTGTGAGTGGAAGTGCAGAGACCAAAATCAAGTTCGAGTTTGCCACCTTGCTCACGATCACTGCCAACAATCGGCAAGTCAATTGCACTTCCTTTGGACTGTTGGAGGAGCGAATTCTCACCGAGTTGGAGAAGCGATTGGGAACTGTGAGGGTGAATGCGCAAAATTGAGGTGCGCCATGGCGGAATTCTCGAAAAGGGCGCCATTCACACTTACGAGTTGTTCCGGCTCACAATCGACAGTGTGCGCTATATGTTCACGCGTCCCAGCTACTTCGACACCATTCTCGAGCAGATGTATCAGATTGGCGTGCGTTCACTTTCCATCGTCTTGCTTACCTGCTTCTTCACCGGTATGGTCCTTGCACTACAGACCGGATATCAGATCGCCCGTTTCGGCGCCAAAGTCTATATCGGTGTCGTGGTAGCGCTCTCAATGGTTCGTGAATTGGGACCGGTATTGACCGCTCTGGTTGTCGCCGGGCGTGTCGGAGCTGGTATCGCCGCCGAACTCGGTTCGATGCAGGTCACTGAACAGATCGACGCGATGCGCGCAATGGCGACCAATCCGGTCAAAAAACTCGTGACCACCCGTCTGATTGCCTTGTTGATCATGCTTCCGATCCTGACCATCATCGGCGACATCGTCGGAATCGTCGGCGGTATGCTCATTTCACTCTACTCGCTGGGTCTTGACTTCAGCTTCTACAAGTCGACCACAATCCAAGCCTTGGCACTGCAGGACATTTTCACCGGACTGGCTAAGCCGGTTGTCTTCGCGTTTATCATCGCCTTGGTCGGATGTCACTTGGGACTGTCCACGACAGGAGGTACGGAAGGAGTCGGCAAGTCGACTACGATGTCAGTTGTCACGTCTTCGATACTTATCTTTCTGTTTGACTTTCTCTTGGTAAAGATTTTCTTCCTGATGTTTGAGACTGGATAGGACCGCGTTTGATACATCTCAAGAACATTCACAAGAGCTTCGGCAACGCAGAAGTATTGACAGGCGTCGATATGCAGATTGACGAAGGGCAGACCATGGTGATACTTGGCAAGTCGGGCTCCGGCAAGTCGGTACTGCTGAAACTAATTCTGCGCCTAATGTCCGCCGATGCCGGGACTATCATCATTGATGATGAAGACACCACGACGTTTACCGAGGAGCAAATGGTGCCGGTCCGGAAAAAGATGGGAATGCTCTTTCAATCGGCGGCGCTCTTTGATTCGATTAATGTGCAGGAAAACGTCGCATATATGCTGCGTGAGCACACCGGCATGTCCAACCGCGAAATCGAAGACCGTGTTGAAGAAGTGCTGTCTTTCGTGCAGTTGAGCGGCGTCCAGGAGAAGATGCCTTCAGATCTGTCGGGTGGCATGAAGAAGCGAGTGGCGCTGGCGCGGGCGCTGGCATTCAAGCCGCGTTATCTGCTTTACGATGAGCCGACCACGGGACTCGATCCATTAACAGCAAAGACTATCAACGAACTGATCCGGAACACGCAGGAGGCACATGACGTTACTTCCATTGTGGTTACACATGACCTGATCTCGGCTTTCTACGTCGGTGACCGTTTTGCCCTGATTCGCGACGGCGTCGTTTCCTTTTCCGGCACACCTGATGAATTCAAAGCATCAACGGATCCGTTTATCGTCGAATATCTGGCCTGCGGGCGGGAGTACAACTAATGTCAAAGCAAGTTCGCGTTGGATTGATGGTGCTCCTTGGGATCGTTCTGCTTGTCGTTGCCGTCTTCACAATTGGTGATCAAGAGGGCATCTGGAAGAGCAAATACACTTTGCATGTCAAGTACGATGATGTCTTCGGGCTTCTCCCCGGCTCGCCCGTGCGCCTTTCCGGTATGCGCGTTGGAACCGTCAAGGAGATAGAATTCTCGCAGACCGAATCTGGTCGTCTGGAAGTACGTCTCGCCATCGATGAAGCCGTGAAGTCGATAATTCGCAGCGACTCAAAAGCCTTCATCGGCACGATGGGATTGTTGGGCGACAAAACCATCGAAATTTCTGCAGGCAGTGATACAGCGAAGGTGCTTGAAGACGGCGAATACCTCGTAGCGGAGAAGTCATCTTCAATCGAAGGGATCATAGCTGAAGGCGGACAGGCAGTTGAGAACATTCGTGAAGCTACCGTGCACGCCAAGCAAATCATCGAAAAAATCAACAACGGAACAGGCTCACTTGGACTCTTCGTCAATGATCCCAATGTCTATTTCGATCTGGACAAACTGCTGATATTGACGGAGAACCTGACCAGACAGCTTGAGTCCGGCGAAGGTTCGTTTGCCAAGTTCATCACAGATTCGACTTTCTATGTCGAAATGCGCGACCTTGCCTCGAATACGAATACGTTGTTCGACTCTCTGGCCAACGGCAGCGGGACATTCGCGCAATTGATGAATGATCCCAAGCCTTTTGAAGACCTCCGCTCCATTATCGCCAGTTGGCGCACCATCACTGACAAAGTCCAAGCCGGTGAAGGATCCGCCGGGCAGTTGTTAACCAATGATACCCTCTATCAGAATCTTAGCCGCACGCTCGACCGTGCTGAAGCGTTGCTCGAAGACTTCCGCTTGAATCCCGGCCGGTATATCAAGCTCCGCATCTTCTAAAAATCATTTCAATACGAAACTCGACTCGCTCTTGCCTGCCTCTGCCAGTCATGTCCGATCGGCATTGCTGAATTTGTGAACAATTCCACAAAACAATTGAAAGTGCCTCGATGGGCGTCGATAATAGTACGGCAAGTCGACATTTTGTTCACCGTCATTGATTTACGGTGAACGGTACATTTGGACAATACTCGGAAAGGGCAAGCGGCATTATGATCAGGCACATCTGCATTCTCTCGGCTATCATCCAGCTGTTGATTCTACAGACAGTCGTCGCACAACCGAATGACAGTTTAGCGGCTAATCCGGATTGGACGCCTCGCTTGAGTGGTTTCGTCGATGTTCGCGGGGTTTACTCAAGTGATCCCGACCGAACGAGCAAGTTCTCGATCGGTCAGACCGAACTTGACCTCGAGCAGATGATCTCCGACCGCGTCGGCGTATTCCTCGCTGCAGCCTACAATAGTGAGAGCGGTGCCATTGAACTCGGCGCAGCGGAACTGCAACTGACACTTCGTAATGATTCGCTTCGTTTCCTCAATAATATCAGTCTCATCGTAGGCCAATTTGATGTGCCGTTCGGCATCGGCTGCCGCTACTACGCTTCGACCGATTGCGAGAGCATTACTTCGCCATGGTACAGTCACCGCGTCGGTAATTGGAGCGGATGGAACGACTATGGGGTGCGGCTTGCGGTGACATCGCCGATTGCGACCGGCGACCTCTACCTTGTGAACGGTTATGAGGAATCGGAAGAGATCGCCTATCAAGTATTCAACTGGACAACAGGCCTTGCGGAAGAATCGCTTGAAGTAATAGTCACTTCCCCCGAAGCAGCATTTGGCGGCCGTCTTGGAATTATTCCCAACAACGAAGCTGTGGAGTTTGGGCTTTCGGCCGGCGTCGGCGTCGATGATCGCGGCAATGCGGCGATGACTCTGCTTGGCGGCGATTTGACCTATGACGGCAGTCGCCTCGGTTGTCGCAGCGAGTTCATTTATAGCTCGCTTGATCGCAATGGCCGGACCGAAGTGTCCCGGGGTTTCTATCTGCAATCGCACTACCACATTGCCGCCTGGCGAGTGATCAGCCGTTATGCGGCGGTTCGCGGGTTGGAAAGCAAGTGGGATTCGCAGTACTCGGCTGGCCTGGCGTTGATGGTCGCACCCAAGACGGAGGTTCGTGGCGAAATGATCCGCACGCCGAATGACGAGGTCGTGGGAATGATACAGATTGTAGCCGGGTTCTGATCTCATAGCGAAACAGATGTTTCACCTTGGAGCATGCTGATGAGCATCTCGATTCAACCGATTACAAACACGCAGGGGACCGGAACATCGTCGAGGAACTCGATTATGTGTCGATAGAAAAGAAGAGGATTGCATGGATTACAAACTCGTAATTAGAAAGTCAACAGATGGTCAGTTGGCAAATCACGGTAAGAAAGTCACATACCAAGGGAGAAAGAAATGAGTTGGAAAGACATCAAAATCGGGCGAAAACTGTACATCGGATTTGGACTGGTTCTCGCCCTGGCGGCGACTATGGCAACCATGAACTACTTGAACTTCCGTGGAATCATGGAATCGAGTCAGTTCACGCAGGGGACACAATATCCGATTCTAAAGGCGGCCAACGAACTGTCTGACGCGACACTTGCAGTACAGCAATATATCACGGATATTTCCGCGACTCGCGCTCAGGATGGCTACAATACGGGTTTGGACGAGGCAAAGAATAACGCCGAGCTATTCCTGAAATCCCTTGACCAGTTAATGACACTCGATCCTGCTCGCGTTGATGACCTTCGGGAAATGCGCGAGCCGTTCAATGAGTACTATGAAACCGGTAAGAAATTGGCGCGAGCCTACATCGACGGCGGACCGGCGCAAGGTAACAAACTGATGTCGGAATTCGACAACGATGCCCAAGCGATTCAGAACATGGTACGCGACTATTATAATCGTGTCGAGAAGGAATTCGATGCATCTCTTGAAAACGTCGAGGCCTCCAGCTCAACGGCAACGACCAATACACTCATGATTACAATAGCAATGTTGCTCGCAGGTGGAGCAATCGCATATTTCATCGCACGAACGATTTCGCGGCCAATATCTGAAATAACAAGTGTTGCCAACGAAATTGCCGTCGGCGACGTTCAACACTCCATCCATATTCAACAAAAGGACGAAATCGGCATGCTCGCCGAATCGTTCCGCAATTTGATAGACTACATGAAGACACTGGCCGGCGCAGCGACACAGATAGCAGCGAATAATCTGACCGTCAGAGTCGAACCGAAATCGGACAAGGACGCATTGGGCAACGCGTTCAAGACGATGACGAATAACCTTTCGACGATGATCAAAGAACTCACGGACAACGCGACGCAGTTGGTCAGTGCTTCGACGGAGATAGCC
>CAUJJY010000097.1 GCA_963205155.1 Candidatus Zixiibacteriota bacterium
TCAACAATCCTGACTGTGTCATCAATACCAGCAATCCAACTGTCTTTAATGCCACGGTCTTTCCGCCGGTATTCGGTCCCGTTATGATAATAACATTGTGATCGTACCCCAGTTCGATGTTCAAAGGCACAACGTCCGAGCGCTTTCGCGCACTCATCAAGAGCAGCGGATGGTATGCCGCCTGCAGTGCCACCACCGCTTCTGACTTCAATATTGGCATCACCGCCTGCAGATCCAGCGCCATCCGGCCCTTCGCATGTAAGAAATCCAGTCGTCCATAAAGAGACCAATTGCTCGAGATCTCTTCGCCGTGGCTGTGCGCCAGCTCGCTCAACTCCAGCAGTATTCGCTCGATCTCGTGTGCTTCATCGAGCAGTACTTGTTTGAGTTTGTTGTTTAATTCGATTGCTTCGGTTGGTTCAACATAGAGCGTAGCACCGGTCCGTGACCGATCGTGAATGACAGCAGTCTTCGGATTAAACTCACTGTCTACAATGGCGATCACATACCGTCCGTCACGCATCGTCACAATATCGTCGCTGCGGTCGGAGCGATGTGCACGATCACCCAGTGCCTTTTGCAAACGCGTCAATATTTGCGCCCGCGCATGAACCTTCTCGCTGCGGATTCGACGCAGCCGGTCCGATGCTGAATCCTTGATCTCCCCCCCGCGGTCAATGGCTCCGTCGATGCGTTGTATCAAATCCGTCAGTGGCTTCAACTGCAGTAAGTAGCTCACAACACGCGGATACTTCTCTTCCTTGTGCGACCGATACTGAAACAATGCCGAGATTAGTTTCTGAAAATCCGCCAACTTCTTCAGTTGTTCAGCATCAAGTATCGACCCGGCAATTCGCACCTTGCCGACTAACTGCTCAACGCGTTCTAAATGCTCAAGCGGTATAATCTCTTCAAACTCGATGATCTCCTTCATTTCGCGCGTTTCGAGTAGCGAACTCTCAATGATCAACGGATCAATCACTGGACTAAGTTCATTGACCAGTTCGCGTCCGCCGTCACAGTAACACAGCTTGGCGAGCTGCTCCTTAACGCGCGGGAATTCCAGAGAATCTAAGGTATGACGGTCTAATTGCGACATAACCGGAAAATACTCGAATCAGACTGACTTGCAACGCATTTGCTTTGAACTTGACATTGATTCTATCGGATATTACCATTCTTCGCACAAGCATCGGAGGATCGAAATTCCTTTTGAGGTCGACACGGATGACGGCCGGCATTAACCTCCCACTCGTTCGCGACCCCGACTGACTGTTGAAGAATCCATCTAAAGAGACGATATTATACTGTAAATGTCTTAAGCGAGAATGAATGACTAAAATCGGAACCACTCTTTGCCTGATGCTCTGCCTCACCCTCGGCTGTTCAGGCTACGAGATCGAACAAAAACGTTATCAAGTCGAAAAGGCTTACTTCGAAGCCGACAAGCTTGTCGATAACTACTCCGTTAAGCCGGAACTGCGAACCCGCGACGACTATTACCTGATGATCAACGCCTCTATGCAGGTGTTCAATCGTTTCAAGGAAAACTTCTCGCACCTGACTTCGCTGCAGACCATGTCCCAGCCTGAAGCGGACGCTTCTAATCTCGCCGGTAAAGCGTTGTTGTCCGCATCCGCTCTACTGCTAAGCGCAGAGTCAACGGACAGCGCCAGGAGTGTCCTGGAATATATTATCAATTCACCGGTGATGCTGAAACAGCACCGTTTCGACGCGATCTTTGGCGCCGGCAGCATCGCTGAACAACAGGGACGCTGGGCTGACGCCGAACAACTTTACCTGCAATTGCTCAAAGAATATTATCCGCCGGTTATCGGTGGCGTCCTGCCCAATTCAAGTGTCATGGAGTTGCCCAAGAAGATCGCCCAACATTACGCCGACCTCAATGAGCGCGAAGAAGCTCTCAAGCGCGCCCGCTGGGCAATCGACTATTACGAAGGCATCGTTGATAGTTTCCCCAAAGTCCCGATGACCATGATGGCAACACGCCTTTTGGCCGAAATGTACAGCGCCACCGGCGAATATCAGACCGCTGTTAACTTGCTGGCAACCGTCGTCGATTCCAGCGGCCGACAATTCGATCCCGCCCGCTCCATGATGGCTGATCTCTATCTCACCCGCCTAAATCGCGCTGACGAAGCCATCCGCATCTATGACGAAATTCTCAACAATGGCCAGGATTCTCTCTCGATCGCCACGGCATACATCAAGCTTGCGACAATTTCCTTTAGCAACGAACGCTATCAGGAGGGCCGCAATCACCTCGATAAACTTCGCCAGCGTTTTCCCGGCTTAGCCAATATCCAGGCCGAGGCTCAAATGCTCAAGGCGCGCAGCTTCGAGAACGAGAAGAATAATGAACGCGCCCGCCAGGAGTATGTGGCTTTAATCAACGAATTCCCGACCAGCGTCCAAACCCTGGAAGTGCTCGCCTACATGCCCGAATACTTCCGCAAGATTGGTCAGCCCGGTCTCGAACAAGAGTGGCTGCGCCGTTCGGAGCAGGAAATTCGCAATCTTGCCGAAAACAACGTCAATCGTCGTATCGGCCTGCAGGCCGCCAGTTATCTCGGCACGTTCCTCCAGCGCAATAATCGCTTCGAGGATGCCATTGTCCAATTTGAAACAGTGATCAAACAATACCCGAAAACCCCGCAAGCGGCGGAAGCTCTTTACAAAATCGGCTATATCTATCTGAATGATCTTAAGAACAAGGCCAAAGCATTGGAGACCTTTCAGGAATTCCTGAAACAATACCCTACTTCCGGTGTAAGACCGTCTGTTGAGGCTGAAGTCCGAAAAATCGAAATGAGTTAATTGCCCAAACTACAGGGAGGATATTGATGAACAAAGCTATCGCCTGGACACTCACCGCGCTATTTATACTGGTAGCTGCAGCGGCGCTGGTCGCCCAGGGTAAACCAAAGGATTCGTTCGGCCGCGTTGACAAGGCCGATGTCGCGGTCCGACAGATAAAAGGCAATCACTTTGCCGTTGACTTGAACTGGGAAAACGATCAGCAGCTAACTGCTCTGGCGTTCCCGTTGCTCGTTCGCGGTAATGGTTTCCGTATGCGTTATGACTCGGTTTCATGGACCCCCAGAACCGATTACTTCGCTGTCAAATCCGTCCGTCCGCTCGATTCTCTCCAGCAAGTCCTGGTGGGACTTTTTGCGACGCTCGACGGTTCCAAACCCCCGCTTGCAGAAGGCAAAGGTAAGCTTGCCACTCTCTATTTCACGGCCGATGCCAAAAGTGCCATCGACGGCTGTAATGTCTTGGTCGACACGACCTTCATCCTGCCGTCAAATACGCTTTACGGCGTAACTCCGGAAGCCCAGAACGTCGAACCGGCGTTTTCTGTCCTCAAGGCTGGCGCTGACGGCAAGGCACTTCCATGTAAGTAATTGATTAACATATAATTATGTTAAATTTAAAGACCCTCGACATCGAGGGTCTTTTTGTTTGCTCAACCGACATCTCCTCAATTACCGTATCGATATGAATTGCAGTGACTTACATGAACTTTTCAATCGAACAAAAGTCCGACTGTCGAGAATTCTTACACTCTGACGCGGCGAATCGAGGCACTTCAGATTTTAAGTCACTATCGCATCACAATAGACTGTCATACAACGGCTTACAAAGTGGAAATAACTGTCGCTCTTGGCACAACAATTGCACATACAATTGTCGGTTGGTTATTTTCCTTTAGGAGGAAATCTATGAAGAGAACATTATTACAGTTACTTGTTACCGCGATGGTTGCAGTAGCATTCACGTCAGCTAACGCCATCACATGGAATTTGTATGATTTCGGTGATAACGTGTTTGACAACCACAACAACACTTCGGATATCGACATTCCGGGTTATCCCGGCCAGTCCGATCCGTTTCAGCCCCAGCCTGGATTGAACGGCCTCGGCGGTGAGCGTTTCGACATTGAAGGTCTTAACTTCGCCACTGCTAACGATAAGTTCTATCTCTCCCGTACCGCCAGCTTCGGTTACGGCGCCTATTCATCGGTGTGGAACTACACATACCGCGAAGGCGACCTGTTCTTTGGATTTGACGGTGAGGACGATACTTATGCTATTACGACTCGCAACGGAGTTTCAAAGCTCGTCCAAGTCAATAGTTACTTGACGATTCCCCAGATTCCGGGCGGCTTGGGCCACAACGCGGCTATCGTTGCCTCGATGGGTCCATGGATGGTCGACGAAAGTACGGAATTAGGCGATGTCCAAAACGTCTACACGATGTACGAAGACCTTGAGCCCAACCCGCTTATTCCGGCCAATCCGAGCCAGACTAACGGCGACACCTGGGTCAAGGAATATGCATTCGATATGAGCCTGTTTGGTGCGAACTTCGATATTCGCCAATTCTCGACGGTTAATTTCCGAATCACTCTCGAGTGTGGAAATGACCTGTTGGAGGAAACCCACAACATCACGCCGGAACCAGCTACGATGGTTCTCCTCGGTATGGGTCTTGTTGGACTCGGCGCTCATCTTCGCCGCAGAAAATAAATCGTTCTCACAACGATCTCTCAAAAGACCTCCGAAGCTCGGAGGTCTTTTTTTATTGCGCCAATTGCAGGCATGCAGTTAATATCGTGTAATCATGGAGCACTTGGACGAATGAACCTTTCCCCCGCCGCACTTGGTCGCTTTATCAAGAGAATCCTCGAAGGCAACCGCAGGCTGTCGCATCAACCGCGCATTGGAATTCTTCGCCAGATCACCGAGAATGTCCGCCTCGTCCGCTTAAACGATCTCCAACCTCATGAGTATTATCGCTACGAATTATGCCGACCCGAAGTCAACTGGCACGAGAAAACCCGCTATATGAGCCGCGAGCAGGCTTGGATTATGCACCGCACCATCAACCGGCAATTTGATCAAGGTGTCTTGCAGAAAATGGTTTTCGACCGTTTGATGGGCACACTGGGGATTCCGGTTCCTAAGCAGTATGGTTTCTATAATCCGCACTCGG
>CAUJJY010000098.1 GCA_963205155.1 Candidatus Zixiibacteriota bacterium
CCGCTGTCGCCTCGATAGACGACGCCATTGGAGTTCGTTTCGAACGGCTGTGTGCGCGTGCGATATCCCGAGAACAGATAATTGTTCTGCAATTGCGAATTGCCTGCGCCGATGATTTGATCGAACAACGATTGCACTTCATTCGCAGCAGCTTCGCGGGCGTTGGCATCGTTGGTGTCATTGGACATTTCGACCGAGATTGACTGTGCATCCTTGATCGCCGAGTTCATGTCGGCGATGGCGCGATCCGATGACGCCAGCCAGGTGCTGCCGATTGAAATATTCGATTTGAATTGCGTAATCTCCGTGAGACGTTCGCGGTACGATAGATCCTTGACCGTGCCGATCGGATCATCCGACACCTTGTTGATGCGCCGGTTCGTCGACATCTGGTTCTGAAGCTTAAAGAAGCGCGAAATGTTATTCTGCAGGTTGAACACAACCTGATTGGATATCATCTCATGGGTTACACGCATTGTCTTATCTAATCCTCGTAGTACACGAATCCCTCATCCATCGGATTCGGAGTTCGTGGTTCATTGTTTTTGTCAACGTCCTTGAGTTTTGGATCGTTTCCGCCGGCCGTGCTCTTGCCGTTGTTCGCATCCTTGCTGTCCCGCATTTTCACCCGCCTAATGTTTGCCTTCCGGTCTTATGTCGTCATCTTGATTTTTCTTCTTGGACTCGCGATACTCAAGTTCTGACCTCTGGTCGACATCCGGCTTGATGTCACCCTTGTCCTTGTTCTTGAGCATTGTCACCACCGACAGCAGGTCCTTCTTACCCGCTTGCGCCGCTTTACGGTTCTCGTTCTGGATCTTTACATAGACCTCTTCGCGATGAACGACGACCTTCAGCGGAGCATCGATACCGAGACGAACTTGCCGGCCATAAATGCCCAGCACGGTCACCTTGATATTGTCGCCGATAGTGATGGACTCGCCTAACTTCCTTGTTAGTATTAACAATCCACCCTCCGTGGTTCGTTATCTGGTGACGCCCATACCGCTAATCACGGTCTCCAGCGCCGAATCAACAAACGTGATCACCCGCGCCGCTGCCTCATAGGCGCGCTGGTACTTGATCATATTCGTGACCTCTTCGTCAATCGACACTCCCTGCACCGCTTGACGTGCATTGTCCAATTGAGTCACCAGAAGATTGTAGTTGTCTTTTAAGGTCTCGGCTTCTTGCGTTCTGATGCCGAGCGTACCCACCATTGATGCATAAAACTCGTTGATTGTCGCTGTGCCCGACTGCAGAACACGCTGGTAGCGCAATTCCGAAATCGCCTGGGCGTTGCGGGTATCTCCCGGTTCGCCGGTCAAGGATGCCGCAATCAGATTCGGATCGGTTTCGACATCGATATTAATGGCCATCGTGCCTGCCGTCACGCGGTAAGGATCAAAGAAGTTAACGCCGGTCGATCCCTGTGCGCCTGTGCCGGCCGCATGGACAGCATTGATTTGACTCATTATCGTGGAAGCCAGTAAATCAAGATTCTTCTGCATGTCCGGAATGGTCGAATCCCGCATCTGCTGCAGTGCTTGAATCTCTCCGCCCGCGAAGTCTATCTCGAAATTGGTGTTCTGCCAGACAGCAACCGTGGCTGTGGAACTGCCGCGTTGCACTACCTTCGTCTCAATTTGCAGGTAATCGACACCGTCAACCAGACTCATCGAACCGATCATCACCGCGGCGGTCCCGTTGGGCCGGTCTATGGTGCGCACGTTCGCATAGCTGGAGAGTGTATCAACCAACAGGTCTCGCTTGTCGCGGAGATCATTCGCCTTATCGCCGCCCAACTCGGCAGTTGAAATCTGTCGATTCAGACTGGCAATTTGGACGGCAAGTTGATTAATCTCACCAACGCGCCCGTTTAGATCGGCGTCAACGCTCTCACGCAAATCGGCCAATTGGTTCGCCTGTTCATGGAAGGCATTAACAAGCACCTTTGCTTTTTCGAGCACCGTTACCCGGGCATTCGGATTGGTGGCAAGGTTTTCCCAGCTGTTGAAGAAGTCCGTGATCAGTTGATTCAGCCCTTTGTCCGTCGGCTCGTTGAAAAACAACTCGATTTGCGAAAGTGCCTTGTGCGAAGTCTGCCACTTCGCCAGTTTTCCATTATCGGCACGCAATTGCGTGCTAAGGAACAGATCGCGAATCTGGCGAATTCCGCTGGACGCGACACCGGTACCGATACTGCCCTCGGTGGTCGTGAGCGGATTCGTCTGCGTGATCTGTACACGTTGGCGTGAAAATCCCGGTGTCGCCGCGTTGGCAATGTTGTGGCCGGAAGTCGTCAGCGCCAATTGCTGTGTCAGCAGGGCGCGCTTGCCCATCTCGAGTCCAAGAAACAATCCCGGCATCGCTATACCCTCCGATCGACCAGCGCCGTTTTGGGCGCCGCGTTTGTTCGGGTACTATCGGGAGAGTATGTTTTCTTTTCCGGTTCTTCCGCCAATCCCAACTGCGACATTGTCGTGTTGATGTACTCCATTGACTTGCGAATCAGGAAATCATTACGCGCCTTAATCGTCGAGATCTGGTCGTGTAGCCCCAGCAGTGTATTCTGCAGCGAATGGATCTGGTTCGATTCCGGTTCGGAGACCAATTTGGTGAGTTCAGTCAATGTCAGATCGTGCTGGTCGCGTTGAAGTTCAACCGACAGTTCAGCAACGAGTGCGCGGCGTTCCTGCTCGACTTGCGTGGTGCGAACGGCAAGTTGTTCCTGGTCGCGTGTCACCGTTTGCAGCGCCTCGATATTATTGTTAACGAGCGCTTCCTGCTGGCGATTCAAATACTGAAGGAAAGTTTCGAATATGAGTACTTCTTCGCCGATCAATTTTATCAGTCTAATAATTTTAGCTTCCAAAATAGCTCCTCTTATTTCTTAATGTCGGTAGTCGGCGGGGTTTTATTAACCTGCTTGCCTTCAGAAAGTTGAGATAGGATGCGCTTAACGTAATTCTGTGTTTCAACGAACGGCGGGATGCCCTGATGCTTCTCCACGTTGCCCGGTCCCGCGTTGTAAGCGGCGAGCGCAGACTCGAGATTGCCGAAGCGATCGACCATCTGGCGAAGGTAACGCGCGCCACCCTTGATGTTTTCGCCGGCATCGTAGGGATCACTCACTCCCAGCGAGCGAGCCGTATCCGGCATAAGCTGCATCAATCCGGCTGCCCCCCTGCTTGAGGTTGCGTTTTCATTTCCAGACGACTCCTGCATAATCACCGCTCGGATGAGTTCTTCTGGAAGCTTCGTTTCGATCGAAGCATCCCGGATATCGTCGATGTAGCGGCTAAGCCTGTCCCGTGTCGCACTTTGCCTTACTAAAGGAACACTTTCGTGTTCGCTGACTTGAGACTCGACAGCCTCGGACACTACGTCAGTTGGAGCTTTGGGAACTTCAGCGTTCCACGACGAGACAGTCGGACGTACCTGTCTGCTCGATTCCGGCATAACTTCAGTTACCGATCGCGGCGGCGCAATTCCATCAATGTGTCGTTCGGAGGTGATTTGCAGGCCGGTACTCGCGGGAGCATCATCGTCAAGTCGTTTTAGCAGATGATTATAAAGCACTTCGCCAACGCCGATCATGCCGGTCTTGGCCAGCTGTTTCGCCACGCTTTCATCCGCCATCGAGAGCATGATGTCTTTTCCGAAACCGCTCTCCTCTTTGTTTTTGTCTTCAAGAGAACTCGAACGCATGCTCTTGAGTAGCTGCGCAATGAAAATAGCCTCGAATGCCTCTGTCGCTTTTTTGAGCTTGATTTGCCGCTGCAGTTTATTGTCAAGCGGCGTCTTGGCTGGAGCAATCTCCATCGGGGTCGGGAGATTGTTGATCTTGATCATAACACGACGAGTTCAGCGCGCAATGCGCCGGCCTGCTTTATTGCTTGAAAAATCGCAATGATGTCGCGCGGTGATGCCCCGATTGCATTTAGTGCCGAGGCAATTTCCGAAATATTGGTGCGCTCCTCGAAGTAAACAACACGCGCTTCGTCCTCTCGAACCTCAACCTTGGTGTCCTGTGTCGACACCGTCTCACCCTTACCAAACGGCTCGGGTTGGCTTATTACTGGAGTAGCCTTGATTTCGATCGTAATATTGCCGTGTGCAAGCGCTACTGGCGCAATACTGACGTTTCCGCCCGCCACGATTGTACCGGTCTTCTCGTTGATAACAACCCGGGCACGCGTATCGGGCGCCACGAGCAAATTCTCGATCGAAGCGATGAATTGCGCCTTGCCGTCCTCGCTTGCTTGTGCTGCGGGAAGTGTCATCGTAATTCCAGCATCGCCAACGACAGTCGCGGCGCCTGGATATTTCTCATTAATCATCGCCTTGACACGCTCGTCAGTCGTGTAGTCAGGGTTGTGCAGCGATAACTTCACCTGATTGG
>CAUJJY010000099.1 GCA_963205155.1 Candidatus Zixiibacteriota bacterium
ATCCGCCGGACTTCTCCCCTACTGATGTATCAAAGCTGCGTTCGACGAACTGCAGACCGGAAGATGTCATTTTGACGGGTGGCGGCCACCCGCCGGCGGCGAGAAACGCAACGTTCTGTTTTGTAATTGCTAGTCCGCCCGGATATCCGCCTACCGAAAGACTGTCTACTAAGGCATTGCTCACCGGATCGAACTTGAACAGCCAGCCTTCGATTGCCGCGTAGTTGCCGGTGCAGAGAATGTACAGGTAGCCATCGTAACCGAATCGTGCCACTTGCGGATTCACGCCGACAGTAACGCGTGTGATTAGGGTGTCGTTGTCGCAGTCGCGGACTTCAAGTTTTCCGGCGTCATATTCGAACAGATCGTTAAAGCTTGAGAGGCAGATGTAGGCGCGGCGATCGCGAATGACGATTCCCTGCGGGCTGTCGGAATCGATTCCGTCGCCGATCGGAAACTCGCCGATGATGCTACGGTCGGAGACCCGGATCTTCGAAACGGTTGAGGAGATGAGGTTGGTAACATAGAGGGTATCGGCGTTGAGGAATGCACCGTTGTAGGGATTGTGGCCGTTGCCCAAGAAACAAGTCCCGATGCGCGACATCGTTGCCAAGTTGTAGAAGTACAGGTCATTGCTGCCGGAGTTGATGGCGATGCCGGTGTTGCCGGAGATGACGAAGTCATTCGGGTACAGCCCGAGGAGATCGACGAGAAGCGAGACGGTGCTGTCCTCGAGATTGACGACATCGAATGTCTCACCGAGGCCGTTGACGATCACGAGTTCTCGCGGGGCGGCAAGAGTAGACCCGGCCATGAGCAGGGCGACGATGATGGCGATATATAGATTCCTCATAAAGTCTCCGCAGTGTTAAATCTGAATGTTGAGTGTCAAAGATGCGCTGCGCGGTGGCATCGGCATGCGTTCAAGCAATTCGTAGCGTTCATCCGTGACGTTGAGCATCGCCAATTGCAACGTGTGCCGGCGCGACCACACAGAAAAAGGCAGTTCAAGGATTATGTCGTGCAGAGCAAATCCCGGAAGGCTTTTGGTATTGGCTTCGCGAATTTGGCGCTCGCCGGTGAAGCTGTAGGAATACTGCATAGTGAATAGCATGAAATCGACTTCAAGCGCAAGGCGCTCAACCTGATCAGGCTTAAACGGCACCGTCTGACCGTAGTAGCCGCTGGAGCGTGAAAGATTCGTAGCTGCCAACGATGTTCGATGATAGGTCAATTCCACACGGTGGTTTTTGGGCGACAGCGCAAGTGACGTCTCGGTACCGACGTAACGAGATTGATCAATGTTGACAGGCTTGTATCTGCCGTCAAATTGGCGGCGCCATATAATCTGGTCGGTAACATCACTTTTGAACCAGGTTTGATTTGCAGCAAGCACAAACGACCGGTCATACTTCAGAGTGAGTCCAACCTCGCGCGAAATTGCCTGCTCGGGACGCAACTGCGAATTGGCTTCGCTGAAGACATCCCCGCGCCAAAAGAGCGCATCGATTGGAGGCAGACGGTACGATTCAGAATAGGAGGCATGTCCGCCTATGGTGACCGGCAAACGCAGTTTACATCCGACACCGGCGAACGGTGAGCTGTGGGATTTGTCATCCACATTGTCGACACGAAAGCGAGTTTCTGCCGAGAGTTCAAAAATGCCGACGTTGCGCAAGGCGGTCAAACCGCCGTAAGCGGCGATCGTGCGGCGACTCACTTTCGGAAGCGAACGCTGTGGTGCGACGCGATCATCGTTGAAAAAGGTTTCGGAAGAGTATTCAGAACCCGCAGTGACAATGAAGTGCCGCATCAGCGGACTTTCAAACTCGCCCTGGATAAGCCGCGCGGTTTGCAGATATTCCTTGTCGTACACGATGAAGCCGCCTCGATCGGCGAATTTCTGGTACAGTTCCCGAATGGTTGCAGTGAGACGAAGCCGCGAAAGTGTGTAACCGAGCGAATAGTGGCGGTTTTCACGCTTTGCCATTGCCCCGCCGTTAGTTTCCTGGAAGATCGCGCCGGGGATTTCGATATGTGAATTGGAGACGCGCACTTGCGCCAATACGCCGCGGATTTTTTCCGGCCGGAGCGACAAGTAACCACTGTAGAGGCGCGAAGAATTGTTGACGCGCTTCTGCTCACCATTGTAGGGATGAACGTAATCAAAGTCGTTGCGCTGTTGTTGATAGTCGTAGCCGGCATTAGCACCAATGCCGCCAAGGCTTTCGAGCGCCAGGTTCGCCGCGCCTCGTTGGAGGTCAAAACTTCCCCGGGTAGCGGCAAGGCTGGCTGTCTGATCCTGTGAAGTTGTCGTGCGGCTGATAATGTTAACTGCGCCGCCAAGCGCGTTGGCGCCGAATCGCGATGCTGCACCAGAGGTGTAGACATCCACACGTTCGACCGACTCGGTAGAAATGGTGCTTAAGTCGGCGGGAGAACCGTCGGGATTGATTGGTACGCCATCAATGAGAACCAACACGCACTGTGGACTGAACCCGCGCAGAGAGGCGTACTTGGTTCGACCGTCCGACTCAAGATGAAACCCGCTGCGATTCAGAAGATCGCCGACGTTCGTTGAGCCTGATCTGCTCTTTGGTGTCAGTGATAGTGAAGTGATACCGATGCCCGACTCGCGAATTGCAGAAACCTCGACGGTCTCGCCCTGTTGGTCGCTTGGGATCAAGGCGAGATCGAGTGCGCGGTGTTCTCCCTCACGAAGAAGAAACGGTCCGATTGTCTGTGTTGCGTGAAATGCCGACTCGATGCGGAGCGTCACGTTTCCGGGGACTATTCGATTGAATTGAAACGAGCCGTCTGCCGTGGTTTGGGTGGACCGTCCGTCGGGCAGTACGGTGACCACGACTCCCGCTATTGGCTCGTTGAGCAAGCTGTCAGTGATTGTTCCTTTCAGGGAAGCGAAATCCTGACAGTTTGCATGCGACGGTATAAGCGCAAGAAACAGAAGGATGAAGATTAGTGGGAGAAAGAGCCTCGCAGGCGTGCTAAGGACACGCAGGAACGAGTTGTGAATTCGACTACGACCTGGAAGTCGTGCCAGCCATTTGGCCCAAACGAGTCGCATGATGCAAGCTCCTTGGGCGGGTAAGAAAAAAACCGACTTATTATTAAGTCGGAATCGGTCAGATCCATCGATCAGCCGGGCTGCTCAATGGTACTTTTCCCGAACCCGCGCCGGAATAAGTTAATGCTGTGATCGTCGGCAGGTCTCCTGACTCGTCAGCTTCAGACCTACTCTCCCGCGCCTTCCCGGTTTCCCAGTGACGTAGTGGGGATTTCGTAGCTGCTTACAGTAGCGGGGCTGTGCGGGATTTTAACCCGCTTCCCTATTAAGCAAATCGCGCCGAAAATCGGTGATTTTGTTACCTGCAGTCTATTGCTGCCTGCGAAAGTTGTCAAGATTTTAATCGGACAGCCGAGAATATAGTGACTCGGGGCACTTGGCAGGTTCGCCTTTTATTCTTGCCCAGATTTCATGTTAGCAGTATTCTCTTGCGTGCCTCATCGGGCGACAACCTTGGATATGCAAATTGGGCGCCATGCTCTCCCTGAACCAGAACTTGAGGCAAATGAAGAAAGAACAACAGGCTAAGACAGATATGACATCGATAGAGACAAAGCAATCCGCCCGTGAACGGCGATTCTCCGCGCGGCAACTAGAGTATATCAGCGGGCTGTATGACGAGTTAAAGCCGATACTTGGCAATTCGGGGCTCGCGGTCGTGATTTATCACCGCATGCGGCTGGAGGTGGAAGTTCATCTGATGACCGGCTCCCAATCGACCATGTTCACCATGAGGGATATCATTCCGGTTGAATTCGAAGCTCTGGCCACTGACTTACCTGTCGATGAGAGTCCGATTCTCAAGTACCTTATTGGGACTCTGCAACAGGTACCGGAGAAGCGGCAGGCGTTTACCTTTGAGGCGACCTCGACAATTCCCGCAATGTTGTTTGTGTTTGGCGGAGTTGAGTTTGAACAGATCATTAGGGCTGTTAATGCCCGTTTGGGCGAGTATACTCTAAGCATCCAGAACGCGATTCTCATCGATGCGTTGAATCGCATTGAACTGGAGTTGGAATTGCTTCAGGAGACCGGGACGATTCTCTCGATGTCGATTCAACTTGATGATGTTTTCAAGAGTATTGTCGACGCTCTGGAGAAGCTGATATCATTCAACGCGATCGGTATTTACATCCTGCGCCAAAAGGGCGAGCGGATCGATGAGCTGTTTTCTTCAGGTTATCAGAAAGCCACCTCACCGGAGCTTCTGCGCCTCAAGGCCGGCAAGGGTTTGGTCGGCTGGGTCGCCAAGACGGGCGAACCGGTTATCGTACCAAATGTCAAGCAGGACCAGAGATACGTTGCCGCACGCGAAGAAACCATGTCGGAACTGGTGGTGCCGTTGTTTTTCGGCAGTGAAGTCATCGGCGCGTTTAATCTTGAATCGGATCGGCTCGATGCCTATTCCCCATCCGATTTGGAGATGGTAACGGCGTTTGCGAATCAGGCGGCTTTGTCAATTACGCGTGCACGTCTCATCCAGGAGACATTTGAGAAGAACAAGATCAAGGAGCAGCTGCAGGTTGCCCGCGAAATTCAGAAGTCGTTTCAGCCCAGCAAACCGCTGAAGTATACAGGCTACGATATTGACGCGGTGAATATTTCCT
Organism: Candidatus Zixiibacteriota bacterium; assembly: GCA_963205155.1. Lineage (GTDB taxonomy): Bacteria > Zixibacteria > MSB-5A5 > CAIYYT01 > CAIYYT01 > JADJGC01. Next base: position 4,693 of record CAUJJY010000099.1, read on the forward strand.
CGGAAGAGGTTGGGGGCGACTATTTTGATTTCATTCCGATAGTGGACAATCAATTGGGCGTTACGATCGCTGACGTATCCGGTAAGGGTCTGCCGGCGTCGCTGATTATGGCGTCGTTTCGGGCTTCCTTGATAGCGGAAATTCGCAATAACTACGCTATCCGGACGATTCTGCGTAAGGTCAACAACCTGATCTGCGAATCGGTGGAAAAGGGCAAGTTCGTGACGGCGGTTTACGGTGTTCTTGACATGAAGAACCGGATCTTTACATTCGCCAATGCGGGACATAATCCACCGATATTATTGAGGGCAACCGGCGAGGTGGAATTTCTGTCGACAGGTGGCTGGACGCTTGGAATTATGCCCGAGAGGGAGTATGAGGAACGGCCGATACATATAAGAGACGGCGACATCCTGGTTTTGTATACCGACGGCGTCACCGAGGCGGAGAGTGTAGGCGGCGAATTATTTGGAACTGAACGCTTAGTTGAACTGGTAAAAACAAATAGACAACGGCCGGCGAAGGAAATGCGTGAAACTGTAGTCCAAGAGATTATTAGCTTCCGTGATCCGGCGTCTCAACCCGATGACCTGACAATAGTTATCATTAAAGCTGTTTAGCGGCACAAAACGTTTTTCTGGGTGTTGAACTATCTTAGATTATGAATAATCGTATTTTCTCAAATGGAGAAGGAATGAACCGGAAATCCTTAGTTTTTCTTTTCGTGGCCTCACTCTTTGCCGGACTGCTATTTGTTGGCTGCGGTGACGACGATGAAGGCCCAGTCGGCGGCAACGACAAAGAGGTTGTAGTCAAGGCTGTCACATCCGCGCCTAATCTGGCGGATATCGTCAATGACCCGGTTTGGGAAGACGTTGATGTCGCCTCGATCCGCGTTGGTGAAGATTCGACGTACACCAGTTACTTTGGTGTTGGTGTTGTGCGCGTCCAGGCAATCCAAGATGGCGATAATGTCTACATGCGTTTCAACTGGTCTGATTCGAGCAAGACCGACCAGCCGGCGCGCTGGATATTTGCGCGACCGGGCGGTTCGGATGCTTTCTCGCAGGTTATGGACACCGTCAAGACCAAGTTTGGCAACTTCGCCTACTCAACTGCAGAACGTGAACAGCAGTTGTGGGAAAACGAGGATGTGTTGGCCCTGTTTTTTGACGTCGGCAACGGCAGTGTGAAAGCCAATTGTGCACTTACCTGTCACTCGGATATCGACCGGGAAGTGCTTCCGACCCACTACACACAAGGCAATGGTAATATCGATTCCTGGGTCTGGCGTGCCGGGCGCACGGAGCCATTCGGCGTTGCCGAGGATTATTACTGGCGCGATGATGGCAAGGTCGATGGCGACTCGGCAGTCACTTTGTACAGACGCAATGC
>CAUJJY010000100.1 GCA_963205155.1 Candidatus Zixiibacteriota bacterium
TCTTCCCCATCACACCAAGTGGATCAAGCTCTTTGAGAACCTGAAATACATCGTCATCGATGAAGTCCACACCTACCGAGGCGTATTCGGTTCCCATCTTGCCAATGTCCTGCGCCGGCTCGAACGCATCTGCAAGTTCTATGGCTCGAAACCGCAATTCATCTGTTGCTCGGCCACCATTCGTAACCCCAAGGAACTTGCCGAGCAGTTGACACAGCAACCAATGGAGTTGGTCGACAACAACGGCGCTCCTTCCGGCGAGAAGCACTTCGTGTTTTACAACCCTCCGGTCATAAACGAGCAGTTAGGGATTCGCAAGTCATCGCTGCTCGAAACAAGCCGCATCGCCAAACGCTTCATCAACAACAAGGTCCAAAGCATCGTCTTCGTGCCGTATCGGCTTAATGTCGAACTCTTGTTGACCTACCTTCGTCGCGACAACACCGGCGCTCGAATCGAAGGCTATCGCGGTGGGTACCTCCCCAATGAACGCCGCGAAATCGAGCACGGACTGCGTTCCGGTGACATTACGGCTGTCGTCTCGACTAACGCACTTGAGCTTGGTATCGATATTGGCTCACTCGATGTGTCCATCATCTGTGGTTATCCCGGCACCATTGCCTCAACTCGCCAGCAAGCCGGCCGCGCCGGCCGCAAGAACACAGTCAGTATCTCGATCATGGTCGCTTCAAGCTCCGCAATCAACCAGTACGTCGTATCGCATCCGGAGTACTTCTTCGAATCACCTGCAGAAATGGGCGTCATCGATCCGAACAATTTCGTAATTCTGACATCACACCTGAAATGCGCCGCCTTTGAGCTTCCCTTCCACAAAGACGAAGTCATGGGTGTGGAGACCACTGCCGAGGTCTTGGAATACTTACAAAGTCGCGGCGTTCTTCGCTTCTCTGCCGATCGCTGGCACTGGTCCTCGGAAATCTATCCAGCCTCCGAAGTGTCTTTGCGTTCAGCTTCGCCCGACAATTTCGTTATCCTAAACACTTCCAACGGCAATCGCGTAATCGGCGAAGTCGATTATTTTTCCGCTCCCATGCTCCTTCACCCTGAAGCAATCTATATTCATCTCGGCAATCAATACCAGGTGCAGGAGTTGGACTGGGAAGGCAAGAAAGCATATGTCAAGGAAGACAAAGTCGATTACTACACCGATGCCGAAACCAAGGCAGACCTGAAAGTATTGGAAATCAATCAGGACTCCGGCTCCATTAGCTGGGGCGAGATTTCAATAACCAACGTTACTGTCCTCTTCAAGAAGATCAAGTTCGAAACGCACGAGAATGTCGGCTCCGGAAAGTTGGCAATGCCGGAAATCGAGATGCACACAACTTCCTTCTGGCAGGAATTTCATGAAGACATCGGCGAAGAACTCGGCTTTGGGCGCGCTAACCTTGGCGCCGGCCTGCGCGGTATGGCCAATGTTCTGCAGATTGTCGCGCCTATCTACTTGATGTGCGACCCGCGCGATCTGCGCGCCGTCTCGCAGGTGAAGTCCGCCTTCACCGAAAAACCGACTATTTACATCTATGAATCCGTCCCCGGCGGCGTCGGCTATGCCCAGAAGCTCTTCCGGGTCGCTCCCGAAATCTTCGCGGCCGCTAAACAGCTTGTCCGCGATTGCGATTGCGAATTCGGCTGCCCATCCTGTGTCGGTCCCGAAATCGAAGTTGGCAAATCCGGCAAGAAAAATGTCCTAAGTCTCCTTGAATATTCTTTGCAGCAATTTAGAGTTAGCGTAGCTTGAGCATTGCCGAAGTCAATTTGTATCATAAATAGGCATTAATAACAGGAGTATAGCATGACAAACAATCTAAGATTCGCGGCGTTGTCTCTATTCATTCTGCTCTTCACCGCGGCCGCCCAGGCCGAACTCAAACCCGCCACACATTCCGGGTTTTACATTGGCTTTGGCCTTGGTTGGGGCAGCCTCAAAGTTGAATTGGACGACGATAACGAGGATGTCTCATTCATCTCCGACGCCGAAAGCGGCGGATCCGGCAACTTCCGCATTGGCGGTGCACTAAGCAACAAGCTCTTGCTTGGTGTTGAAGCCAATTCGTGGGTCAAGGAATACGAAGTTACCTCGGGCAATCAAATGTTTGACGCCGAAGTTACCGTCAGTAACCTGGCCGTTACACTCACCTACTATCCAGCCGAGCAGTTCTTCATCAAGGGTGGCCCGGCCATTGCCGCATCAGAACTGAAGTTCGACATTCCCGGAACGATCTTTTCAGGCACCGTCGAGGACGAAGGCGCTGGCCTGATGCTCGGCGCTGGTGGTGAATTCCGGCTGACGCGCAGATTTGCCATTGTACCGTCAGCCCAGTGGATGTACCAGAAGTTCGATGATTACAAAATCACCTTCTTCTCCGCAACCATCGGAGTCGGCTGGTTCTGGTAGAATCTATCACGAACTTGTCGCCAAAAGAAAAAGCGCCTCGTCTCACGACGGGGCGCTTTCTTGTCTTCACTAAGCTGTGCTCAGCTAGTTCCTTGCTTCTTTCAAAACAAGTCGGGTTACTTCAACATCATCATCTTTTTCGTTTGGCTGAATTCATTTGCATTCAGCTTATAGAAATAGACGCCCGATGCGACAGTACGTCCGGTTACATCAGTACCGTCCCAGGAGACAGTCTGCTGACCGGCGCGCATATAATCGTCAACCAAAGTCTTCACATGCTGACCGAGGACATTGTAAATCTCAAGACTTACTTTGGAGTCTTTCGGCAGTGCAAAGGAAATGTCGGTTGTCGGATTGAACGGGTTCGGGACGTTCTGCGACAAAGCAAAATCTGTCGGCAGAGCGGCATTCGGAGCGCGCGAGCTCAGTGATACACTGCCACCCGAGAATTCCGGCGCGAGATCGCGCACATGCGGAACACCATCAACAACCTCGTTGTACACGAACATCAGTTCATGAGCAGGAAATTCAGATGTGAAGGTGCTGATCTCCAAAGTCTGGAGATTGACATCATCAAGTCTGAAATGGAGCACGGCGATGTTGTTAACACCGGAGGCTGACGGCTTCAGGAAAGCGTCTTCCTTCGGAGCGTTAACCATATCGACGAGCCCAATAGACACGCGATTGTTCTGCGGATCGAGATTGGCGATCTTAACGTCAAAGTTGGCCACTGTCGTGTTCTCAAAGGAAACTGACAAGAGTGTCACGCCTTTGGAATACGTCAGCGGAATATCCATTGCCGCAAGAGCCTCATCGTGAGAAATCGAGACCGGAACCGTAAATTCCGATTCCGAAATGAACGATGCCTCACCGACACGGAACGTGTCGCGATTGCCTAAATCCTTGGCCAGCACCGCCGGCACAACGAGCATTAAAAGAGCGATTGCTAAAGCGATATAACGCTTCATTCAGAATCACCCCCTCACAGGGATAGGGTTTAAGGGTTGACTAGACATTACTCTCATATAAAAACACTCTGGCTTCAACGTTTGGTAATCCGTCAAGAACCCGGACAAATGCCCGGCACGTCTTTTGAAATGTTCGTAAGCTGCTATTTGCGATGCTAATAGTTGGGTTGGAGAGGTAACCCTCACTATGTAAATCTACGGGCGAACCCGTTATTTGTCAAGTTGTTTTATCCGAACCCCAACGCCTTCTTGGCGTCCTCGGACATTTTGTCGGGCGTCCAAAGCGGGTCCCAGACAATGTTCACCACAGCGTCAGCAACGCCCTCGATTGCCATAACCTTGGAATGTATGTCATCTTTGATCGACATTGCCATCCCGCATCCCGGAGCCGTCAATGTGAAGTCAACTTCTACCTTGTCACCGTCCACAATTCGAACCTGGTAAACCAACCCCAGATCTACGATATTCACCGGAATCTCGGGATCGTAACATTCACGGAGTGCTTCAATAACGGTATCTTCAGTAATCAAACAGTCTCCAGCAATCGGTTTTGGACTACAGAGCTCCAATAAGCCATTCTCGTACATCATACGTGAACATTCCCAATCTGCTCAACAGCAAATCAGATGTTTCTGCTAAACCGTACAAAGACCTCGATTTGAATTAAGTTGTTTCATATGTTGGTACAAAGTCTGACCCAGACAAGTTCCCATCAGTGAAAAAAATACAAAAATGCACGCAGGGTGTGAATAACGTCACTCTTTTAGGGGCCAGCTTTTCTTTGGTTGTCTCACTGGTAACTCTCCCAAGAACCTTGCTACTTCGTACTTGTTGTTTCCCCGCATATCAAATCGCGTCAAAGTTAGTAAGTCGATACCGTCCAATGGATAATCGATAAAGCCGAATTGCGTCGTAAACCCGAGTTTGTATCCTGCATCAGCGGCAATGCGCGCCACGTGCTCGTCATACGAGCCCGCTGGATAACAAACTGCGGCGACCCCAACCCCCAACTCCTTCTTTAATAAAGACTTGCTGTCAAGAAGCTCCTTTTTGATCGATTCCGCGTCCAGTCGGGCAAGTTTGCGATGTGAAGCTGAATGCGATTCAACCGAAATCCCTGCGCTTCGAACTTGCTTGAGCTGCGGCCAGGTCATAGTCGCAATACCCAGTTCATACTCTGTGCCGGTAATCGTCTCCAGACGCTCCACGAATATCTCTATCTCTTCCTCCGACATTCGATCTAGAGCGATGTTGAATCGCCAACACGCAGTCGCTAAATCCTCACGATTCCGATGATCGAGGTTGTCCAGCCAGTTTTGCTTGTCTTCGGGAAACTGCCGCGCCAGTGCTTGTACTTTCGGCCATGTTTTCTCGTCGATTCGATGAAAGGCGTTTGAGACTCGCAAATGCCAGAGGCGCTTCGCTGTCTCGATAAAATCCGTCGGCGCAAAAACCACGCCGTTGCAACCGTGCTTCAGAAGCACCGGCAACGCCTGGGAAACAAATTCCGAATCCGCGTCGTCAAAAGTGATCAGCGCCGAATTGCGCTGCAGCGTCCGCTTACCGGTCACTATCTCAGTGAATTCTTCGAGCGAGATTGTCTCATAGAATCTCTTGATCTGCGCGATTTGAACATCAAAGAGTTCCCGTGGTGTCCCCTTGTCGTATGTCACGAGGTGGACGCCGCTCGACTTCGCATCGGTGATCCGATGAAACGTGAAGACCGTCAGTAGCGGCTTCTTCCCCAAGAGCTTTCTTAACGCATAAATAGCAGGCCAGATTCCCAGGTAATAGGCGACAATGGCGTAGACTCGCGACCAAAACCGTCGAAACGGTGGGTGCATTTTTATGACGGGTGGTTTTAGAATCTTGATCTCCTGCGAGGCTCAATCTGTCCGTCGTGAGCCGGCATCAAGGCATGTCAAAGGCGTGATGTTGCATGTCTCGATAATATGCCCCATAGCGGGTGAAAGTCAATGCATTTGCGCAGCTCGATCCGGTGAATGCCCGCGGCGCTGGATTTGATGCTCGAAGTGAACGAAGGGGTCAAGGGTGATGGGGGAATCGAAATGAATGTGAAGAATTCATCAAAATCTACAACCCAGAAACACGCAGGCTGAAAACCTTTTTATACAAACCTTGACAAAAGCCCCATATCTCATTATAGCTTGAAACCACACTAGGAGGACGCCGAAAATGGAACACCAGACAACCTTCAAGCCGTATATTTCTCCGAAGCAATCAATGACGGAAATGACCGTCCGCGGAATTGTCCTCGGATCGGCGCTGGGGATATTATTCGCAGCGTCATCGGTCTACTTGGGTCTCAAGGTCGGGTTAACCGTGTCGGCATCGATCCCCATTGCGGTGCTGTCGGTAACGATTTTCCGGGCTTTCGGCAAGGCGACAATACTCGAGAACAACATCGTGCAGACGGTCGGTTCCGCCGGCGAGTCGATAGCTGCCGGCGTGGCTTTCACCTTGCCTTCGCTGCTCCTCATGGGGCAGGACTTGGAGTTATTCCGTATCCTGCTGGTCGCGTTGCTTGGTGGCACGCTCGGCGTACTCATGATGATCCCACTGCGCCATGGATTGATAGTGGAAGAGCACGGCAAGATCACCTATCCAGAGGGAACGGCGTGCGCGGAAGTCCTGATCGCCGGCGACAAGGGTGGGACGTCGGCAAAGACTGTCTTTCTGGGAGGCGGCATCGGGTTTGTGTTCGGATTCCTAAACTTGATCGTGCGCCTGTGGAAAGAAACTTCCGATTGGACAATCAACTTCTTTAAAGGAGCATCAATTTCGGCAGAAGTCGCGCCGACAATGCTCGGCGTGGGATATATCATCGGGGTTAAGACCGCATCCAATATGATGGCGGGCGGCTGTCTGGCGTTCATCGTCATCATTCCGTTGATTAAGGCATTTGGCGAAGGTTTGACTGGCGCCGTATTTCCTGAATCGACGACGCTAATCAAGGACATGAGTCCGGGTGCCATTAGAAACGCCTACGTGCTTTATATCGGAGCGGGAGCGGTGGCAACTGGTGGAATCATCAGCCTGGTCCGTTCAATTCCCTCGATCATCGGTGCGTTCAAGCGCGGTCTGGGAGCGCTGGGGTCAAGGCAGCGGGCGGCACAATCGACAATCCTCCGCACAGAACGCGACATCCCGATGCCCTACGTCCTTGGTGGCTGCATAGTTTTGGTCGCGGCAATATGGGCAGCTCCGATACTGAACATCAAGTTTATTCCTTCAGTATTGATTGTCGTTTTTGGCTTCTTTTTTGTAACCGTTTCAAGTCGCATTACCGGTGAAATCGGTTCATCATCGAACCCCATCTCTGGCATGACCGTGGCCACGCTGCTCATAACGTGTCTGCTCTTCTTGGTTGTAGACTGGACAACAATCGACTACCGCGTCATGGCTTTGACCACTGCCGCCATAGTTTGCGTGGCCGCTTCTAATGGCGGGACCATCTCGCAAGACCTGAAAACCGGCTTCCTTCTCGGCGCTACGCCGTCGCGGCAGCAGATCGGCATTATCATCGGTGTCGTTACGAGCTCGTTGGCTATCGGCTGGACACTGTTGTCGTTAAATCAGGCGATGACGACATACTCGGCACGAAACTATCCTCACTTCACGGCAACAATCCCTGCGGATGCCAGTCAGGTCGAATATGATGGCAAAACCTACAGACAAATCTCCATTTCGGAACTGACGGATAGTGTCCCGACCGGACGTTACCTGGTGAATAATGAAGGCAAGATCGTGTACTTGATCGATCCCGGTGTCTGCGGCTCGGATCTCTGGCGGGCGGAGCGTGTAAATGATACCCCGTATCGCAGCTTCCAGAGTGGGATCCTGCCCGACACCACTGCGACCTTCCTAACGGCGGACGGACCGCAGAAGATTCTGACATTGAATGAAGAGCGAACGGGGGTTCCGGCAGGTACGTACCTGGTCGACTCAACTGGAGCTCTGTCGCATCGTCTGGTGCCAATTACAAAGTATGATGCCCCGAAAGCGCGTCTGTTTAGTCTGATTATCGACGGGATATTGACACACAAGTTGCCGTGGGCATTGGTACTCATCGGAATCGCACTCGCACTAATCATGGAGTTGGTCGGTGTCTCGGCGCTGCCTTTTGCTGTCGGGCTTTACTTGCCGATTTCGACCTCGACACCGATCTTTATTGGAGGAGTTGTTCGTTGGTTAGCCGATCGCAAGAGCAAGAGTGCTGGCGGCACCGAAGCTGAATTTTCGCCGGGCGTGCTATTGGCCAGCGGGTTGATTGCCGGTGGAGCGATAGCCGGTTTAACGCAAGCGGTCTTCTACATACTTGGTTGGAATACGATATTCGACAAGTCGCACTGGCTTGGATCCTGGGCCGAAAGCGACTTGTGGGCGCTTGTACCGTTTGCGGCTTTGGTTGCTTATCTCTTCTATGTCGCTGCCAAAAAAAATAGCGGCGGTACGGAAGTAGATGGAAGTGCGAGATAAGGACGCCCAGACCGCGCGCAAGTACGCCTAAACGAAGCGCGAGATAAACATTCCAATGCCGGCTCAAACGAAGCCATCAGCCCAGCGCTCCGAAAGCGGCAAATGGTCGCTGATCATCTTTGCCGCCGCGCTTTTTGTGCGCGTCGTAAATCTGATTTTCCTTTCACAAAATGACCCCGCTTTTTACTTCCCGCAGGTCGACTCGCTCTGGCACCACCTGTGGGCGCTGGACATCCTAAAGAACAGTTTCTGGGGCACGGAAGTCTTCTTCCGCGGTCCCCTTTACCCCTATTTTCTTGCCCTGTTGTACGCGATTTCAGGAGCCAGTATCTTCTTCGCCAAAGTCATTCAGGCGGTTGGCGGTGCTGTGACTTGCGTGTTGATCTTTCATCTCGGCAAGTCAGTGTTTTCAGTGACGACAGCACGCATAGCTGCTGTAATCGCAGTCTTCTATGGTCCACTCATCTACTATGAATCCGAGCTCCTTCTTGAATGGCTGGCAATCCTTCTGGCTGTAGCGATGCTGTTGATCTTGGTCCGCTCCGGCGGTGCCGTTTCACGACGAGCCGCACTCATTGCCGGAATATTCGCAGGCCTCTCCGCCATCACGCGCCCTAACATTCTCGTCGTCTTTCCCCTGATCGCCCTATGGCTGGTGCTCGCTAATCGGTCAACAACAGCGACTCGTCATCGAATCATTAACGCCATCGCGTTCACGCTTGGCGTCGTGATCTGTGTGCTTCCTGTGACAATACGCAACGATGTAGTCGCCGATGACTTAGTTCTGATCTCATCACAAGGTGGAGTGAATTTCCATCTGGCAAATAACCCTGAAGCCGACGGCTTAACGATGATCATGCCGGAGATCAATCTCGATCTCTCGGTGCCCTGGTCGCAGTTCGTAGACACGACCACAGCCTACGCCGAGTCAAGCCTTGGACGTTCGCTGAAGGCCTCCGAAGTCTCTGGCTTCTGGAGCGATCGTGCGTGGAACTTCATCAAACAGAACCCGGGCAGTTTTCTGGCGCTAACCGGCAAACGCCTGATCTACTTGTTCTCCGGGTTTGAGAACCCAGACCAATCGGATTTGTACCGCTTTGGCGACAACTCACCCATCCTTGCTGCAACGGTCTTCAACAAAGTTGTCAAATTCCCCTTCGGTCTTGTTGCGCCACTTGCCTTGATCGGCCTTGTTCTAGCATGGAAGGAGCGTCAACGAGTCTCGCTTCTATACCTCTTTCTGCTCGGCTACATTCCGACTATCATACTGTTTCTCGTGACCGCGCGTCACCGTCTCGCCGTTGTAGTCATCCTATTGCTCTTTGCCGGGTACGCTGTCGAACGCGCGTGGCATGTCTGGCGCGACCGCAAAACCAAGGAACTTATCGGTCTCGTTCTGTCCTTCATAGCGCTGGCAATCCTGCTCAACCACAATTGGTTTGATCTCGGCTATGACAACCCCGCCCAGTTCCATTACCAACGCGGTCTTGTTCTCGAAAAACAGGGCGATATCAACGCCGCAATTGCCGAGTATCGTGAAGCCACCAAGCATCAGCAGCTTCCCGAAGCGCTCAATAACCTCGGCTACGCCTTGTCCAAGACCGGCGACTACAGCGGCGCATACCAGACTTTGCATCAAGCCATTCGCTCTCGACCGAATTTTACCGACGCCATAACCAATCTGGGACTGCTGTTCCTGAACCGCAATGAACTCGACAGCGCCGAATACTACTTCGGCCTCGCGCTGCGCACAGATTCGAACCTGCCCCAAGTCTACTTGAACTTGGGTGAATTGCGACAACGGCAGGGCAATTCCGCTGAAGCCGAGTCGTTTTGGCGAGCCGGATTACTTGCTTCTCCCCGCTTTGTGCCACTTTACAATGCGCTGGCAAACCTCTGCCTCAAGCAGGGCCGTACCTCCGAAGCCCGTACACTCCTTGAACAAGGTCTTGCCGTAGACGACAATTACGCCGTCGGGCACGTCAACTTAGCCAATATCCTCTTTAACGAACGTGAT
>CAUJJY010000101.1 GCA_963205155.1 Candidatus Zixiibacteriota bacterium
ACTAAGAATATCCAAGTATGGGATGTTTCAACGTCCTTGTCAAGTGTGAGTCTTCATCATCGCATTCGATGCCAACTTACAAGACTTGAGCAGCCCGGAGAGTTCCTCCGGGCGACGTGTTGTACCCGTCATATCAGGGGCAGTTGCTGCAAGGCGGCGCACCAGCTGCGAAAACGTACATCAACAAATAGACAACATCACTGACATTGGCCGAGCCATCGCAATTCATATCACCGTTACTGCTGTCGAACGGAGGCGGGCCGAAAGCAAAGATGTAGTTGATGAGAAACACGACGTCGCTGATGTTAGCGATATCATCCGAGTTAGCATCGCCACATCCGCCAGAAATGTTGGTTGAGACTATAAATGTCGCAACCGATTGATCGTTCCACTCGGCAGTTGTCACCGAGTCGAGCACACCACTGCCGGTATAGGTAAACCAGAAGCCGGACGGGTGGGAATCCTCGAGGTACGGCTGCATGAGAATTTTCGTCTTGCCGCCGCTATGAACGACGATGTTCCTCGAGTCGTTGCCTTGTGGACGATAAAATGTCGGAGAAATGTCGCCACTGAACACAAAGAATGCGCCGGCGAGATCACCGGGGTATTCCACGCTGACGAATTGCTCTGCCGAATTGTGAGTGAAGAATGCAGTCGGTCCATGCGCGCCAAGCGGTTTTGGAAGTGAGGGTGCGTCGCCAATGATGACGCGGTGCATGTAGACGAGATCTTGAAATGTTAGAGCACGGCCATCTTGGTTGGCGTCGCTTGCGGCAATCTGCGCCTGCCGAAAAATGGGATTAGGGTTGAATGCGGCGAACCCCTCGAAGAAGTAATCAGTATAAAGTTCGTAGTCTGCAAGTTCGTAACCAATACCATTGATATTGAGATCACCGGGTGCATCGATCGTGTCGGTACATCCGATATCGAAGCGAGCGTTGAAAAATGTCAGGGAACGGAGAGGATTTTGCCCTTCAATTAGACTCGCAACACAGTCATCGGAAGCGCCGTCGAAAGTGGGCAAACTGGCCTGACCCGAAATTGCGCAAATATCCATATAGGAGGCACAAACGCTGTACGAGACATGAATCGTGTCGCCGGTAGCCGATGAGAGATGGTTATCATCGCATTCACTCCAATAGAAACGCATAGAGTGAGTTTGACACGGATCCTCGATGTTAGTGCTGGCGACGAACCTGATGTTCGCCAGAACGCCCTCCGAGTTCTCAAGGAAACAAGTCGGAGTTCCTGGTATTTGAGGTTGGTCAGCCCGGGCAACAATGCGAACCACAACGACTCCGGGACTTATGCCGAGGCTCTGGTAATTGAAATACTCCCAGCCACAGTCGGAGATAAGTGCACCAGGCGCCGCCGAGACAAGAGTCAAAAGTTCCGGATCGTAGGCTAAGAGGAAGTCAAATTCATCAAACGCCGAACCAGAGCTGATTCTTTCGAGGAGAACATCGAAATCGGCGATTCCTCCGATACCGACGTTGTGGTTGTTAGGATTTAATACGATACGTGTGTCCGTCCAAGGCGCCTGTGCAAAGGCATGAGTACAGACAATCGAGAAAAGCAGAAACAGCGCGAGAGCGCAATTAACAAAGCACGCTTTGAAACAAGCATCGAAACGTTCGATCATAGGTCCTCCCATTAGATGGTCGATGAATCAAATTGACCAAACCGATAGCTGAGAGACTAAGTCAGACCGCCTTTATTTTTGATTTGGATTAATGCAGATCCACACCGGGTCAATTGCAAAAGTGAAAGCCCGGAAATTCGAAAGGATGAGACTCGCACAGGACCTCGTCCAGCTATTGCCAGAAAACAAAAGTGATTCGTCCGTTAGCGAAGGATGGCGACAGGTTACCTACAGTAGTTGGTGAATATTTGTCAAGTTACCAATGCAAGATAGGATTGCCCCAACTAATGTCAAGAGGATTTTTTGATTGTCGTCGACTACCCCTCTCCCAGAAGGAGAGGGGAGTTGCAAGAGGCGATTCTACTTCAACAGCTTGGCTGTGAGTTTGATTTCGGTGGCGGCGAGAGCCTGCGAAATCGGGCAACCGGTCTTGGTGCCGGCGGCGATTTCCTGGAATTTGGCTTCGTCGATATTCGGAACGCGTGCTTCGCAAACGAGCTCGATCAGTGTAATCTTAAAACCGGTGTCGACCTTATTGAGATTGACGTGGGCGGTGGTGCTCACGCTGTCGGGCACGAATCCGGCGGCGGAAAGGCCCGCCGATAGAGCCATCGAGAAGCAGCCGGCATGTGCGGCGCCGATGAGTTCTTCGGGATTGGTGCCAGTACCGGTCTCGAAGCGAGAGGTGAACGAGTATTGCGTGTCTTTGAGAGTGCCGGTTTCGGTAGACATAGTCCCCTTACCGGATTTGAGATCGCCTTTCCAGATGGCGGATGCTTTACGAATCATTATTTCCTCCTATGTAATTGTAAACATCGACTTAGTTTACTTATTGGTACGGAGGAATAAGTGATGGGTTTGAATGGGCAGAGAAAAGTTGAATCCCAGGGTTTGCTCTCGCTCAACAATCGTAACGCAATGGATGCGGGCAGGGTCTATTTTTTGCCTATCTGCTCCTGGAGAAGTTGCACCTGCCGGGTAAGTAATTCAAGCTGTAGCTTAAGTTGGTCAACTTCCTTGCTCTTCTTGTAAAGCTCTTTGATTGCCGCCAGCGAAATGCCGGCAGGATCGATGGTCGAGATCGAAATGTTGTCGCTGCCGACGCCAAAGATTCGGTTGAA
>CAUJJY010000102.1 GCA_963205155.1 Candidatus Zixiibacteriota bacterium
AGGAACTGGTGTCGACTTTACTTGAAGAGTACGAAAACGCCCGTCTTGTCTGCACGTGAATGGTCGCCTAAATTGCGTTTTGCGGTTTAACCAGCATTCTAACCCCGCCAAATAACAGCAACAGTGCACCGAATGTGCAGACAATCGTCGCTCCTGGAGGCGTGTCGATCCAGAACGACAACAATAGCCCCATTACTGATCCGATCAAACCGAAGATCCAGCCCAAAATTAGGTGTTTAGTGATGCCATTGGTTGTCAGCGCTGCAAAAACCGATGGAACTACCAGAAAAATGAATACTAACAGAACACCACAGATCTTAACGGAACTTGTTACGACCACGCCAAAAGACGCATAAAACAAAAAGTCCCATAAACGGCGGTGTTTGGGCGTTTCGTCACTACCAAATGTCAATGCGGCGAACTTCTTGAAGTAAATCAAATGGAAAGCACCAACCAATGTGTAGACGATGAAGGTCTTGAGCACGATAATGGGCGTTACAGTTAAAATGCTCCCGATCAGCAGATATTTGATGTGTTCCGCTCCCTCGGGAGAGTGGCTCACGGCCATGATCGCCGCCGCAGCACTGACGGCGTAAGCTATACCGATGATCGCTTCTTGCGGAATTTTGCCTTCAATGTCGCGGGTAAACGCAAAAATGACGGCGCCAAAGAGGGCAAATGCGAGAGAAAACACATAGGCGACACTGCTGTCGAGCTCAAATCCCATCAGAAATGCGAGTGTGCTCCCCAGCGCAGCCACCTGCGCCAGGGAGAGGTCCACGAAAATTATGCCGCGTTTAATCACATGCAGACCGAAGTACACGTGAATACCGACCAGCACGATGCAGATCAGAAATGGCCAAAGCAGCAATTCAAACATCGTCGTTACCTCGCTGCTTCAAGCAAGGCATTGATGTTGCCGCGCAGCCAATCAAGGTAAGACTCATTCTTGTCGCGGCCGCCGATGGAAGGGTAGAGTGTCACAACTTTGGCGCCCGCTGACTCGGCAATACGTTGCGGAACACGTGTTTCAAAATATGGCTCCATTGCAATGATTTTGATATGTTGTTTCTTCACGAGTCCAATCATGTCCCCCATATGTGACGGTGACGGAGCTACACCAGGGTACTTTTCAATGAACCCGGCCAGCTTGATTCCGAAGTACTCGGCAAAGTACGGCCACGAATTGTGGTAGGTTATGATCTCAACCCCAACCAGCGGCCCGGCAAGGGCTTTGATTGCCGGAAGTTCCGCCTGAAGATACGCCAGAAATCTCTCGCGATTCTGTACATAGGCATTAGCGTTAGCCGGATCAGCACTTGTCAAACCTTCGAGAATTGCTCGGGTGATTGGCTCGACATTGTCGGGTGACAGCCAGTAATGCGGATTCCCAAACCTGTGCAGATCACCGTGCGAAGCATCCGCTTTGAAACCGGGTACTTCGACCGGTTCGATATACTTCGAGCAGTCAACCTTCTTGAGCCGGCTGTTGCGGGAGCCGTCGATGATGCGGACAATCCACGTGTCCAACTCAAGACCGATTGCGAAAACCAATTCAGCGTCGCGCATCTTGACCATGTAGCTAGGGCGCACCTCGATATAGTGCAAATCGGCACTCGGGGCAGCAATGCTTGAGACCTCGACAAGACTGCCGCCAATCTCCTTGGCGAAATAAGCCAGATCGCTGGTCGAGGTCACAACCTTAACCGTCGCCTGCGCACCTAACGGTAGTAGTAGAGTCAGTATTGTGATAATTATTTGGAGCGTATTCATATTCGTCTCCTAAAAGTTGTGCGTTTGATGTGGGCCCAACGAAAACACGAATTGCAGCGTCGCCGTCCAGAAGCCGTCGCCCTCGTTAGGCGTAGTCCAGTCGCCGACCAATCGGATCAGCGTCGTTTCTTCGATCGGAGCGAACCCGATGAACCCGGTCACTCGCGAGACACGTGCGTTGCTATCGTTCGCATCCTGACTGTACTCGAACATTGCTCCCGCGTTGTATTTTTGCCGGAATCGATAATCTACATAAGCGTAAGCTCCGGATGAACTGATAGCTTCACCTTCCACAATTTCTCGATGATTGTTCAGGTACTCGCCTTCGATGGTGAGCGCGGTATTTCGATTAGGTTTCCACTTGTACTTTGCGTCTACTCCGAAGACCCGTGCACGCAGCTGTTCCTCGCGGTCGTACTCCGAAGTAACGACCGAAATTCCAGCAGTAATCTCTGCAGCGTCAGATAACGCGCCGGATGTCGTAATACGGCCGAAAAATCCCGGTTTAATCCGCGGTTCTTCGCCCTCTAATGCAGCAACTGATTTTGCAATCTCAAGCGGCTCCTCCGTGATTTCTTCTTCCTCGCCGGCAAGACTCTCTCCTTTGAGTACGGCTCCCATTATCTCTGTATTGAGCTTCCCGGTCGGTATGGCAAACGATGCACGGATCGCCATGTCGTTCAATCCCTCCTCGCCGAAATACATCTCATGGGGAAGAGGTTGATGCACGAACGAGTAAGCGTGCGGATGAACAGGGTTGAGACGCCCAAATTCCAGCCGGTATTTGCCGGCACGAAGGTTCATCTTCAGCGGCAGACCGCGCATGATGGTTGCATATAGCTCCTCGATCGCCGCATTTTCGCCGTGCTCCCAGGCTAACACCAGGTCGGCACGAGAATAGGGGTTGAGATAGCCGGCGACGACGATTTCCATATCGGGTGACTGGAGATTGAATTCATTCTTTTCGGACGGTCGAGATTCGTCGCTGTGGGTATAGGCCTTAATGTTCCCAATCACGGATAGATCGGGATTTAGTGTAGTCTGACCATAAGCACTTGTCAGAGCCAAAACGCTCGCACAAGCGAGCAGGAATACTCTTGCAAACATAGGTTTCTCCTGTGGCCAAATCAGCGTGTACGACTACGCAAATGTCAGGGTGGCGACCGCTGGGATTAGCTAGTTGTTCTTAGCGAAAGCTGTCAATATCAGGCGAATCGTATCGCCACAGGAGGGCCGCGCTTTGGCGCGGTTGCGAATTCGAGGAGACTCGTCGGTTTGAAAACTCTCGCGACGACGATATGTTGGGTAGGGGGTATGGAAATCAGTGTCAGAGTCAGAACGGCAGGCAGCGCGATATCGACGCCGAAATGACATATCGGACATTCCTTTTCCTGCAGTTCGTGGCTGTGGTGATGCTCGATTGTGTGGAATACAAAGAAGCTGAACGTCAGCAACAAGCCAACGGCTAACCAATGGACAAGATTTCGTTTAGCAGACATCAATGGATTTATACGAAGATAATGTCGATTTGGCAAGAAGAAGCTCCGTCGGCTTCAATGACTTCACCTTCTTGCCGGACGAACAAAGGAATCGTCGGTACTCCCCATCACTCTGAATAAGTTAAGCGTCAGGTCGGCGTACCGAAGACGCAACGGAGACATGTTAGCCTGCGTATGCGGAGGACTTTCTTGACAAAAATAGACGTTTATGTATACTTACTCAATACAAATTGCGATAATTGTCAATAACCAGGATTCAGTGAAACTCGATAGAGGAGTAAGCCATGAAACGCTTCTTCATGCTGATTGCCATCATAATTGCTGTTACTGCCTTCCAAAGTTGCTCCAAGAAGGGTTCAGGGCCGGACAATGACGATGAAGAGAAGAAAGAACTTCAGAAAATTGAAGATCTGGCTGCCACTCAGTTGAATTTGAGCAGCCAACTCGAGCAGATGTTGACTACGATGGATACGACTGTGGCCATTGACTCAGTTTTTGAAATCGCAAGAACTGATACAGCAAATGTTGCCAACGCTCACGTATCATCGCAAGGTGTCACCATTGAATACAAGAATGGTATGCGGGGCTTGATATTCGTGGATCCGCAGGATGATGCTGGTTCATCGGCCAAAATCCAAACTCCCGCAACCGTTGGGCAGACTCGCAGTGCGCTTGGGCAATCCGGATGGAAGCCTTCCTCAAAGAAAACCAAATTTCTCAATCCAACTCACTGGGAACGCGCACAATGGGCAGATCCTTTGCTTCAAAAATCCCTGGGCTATTTCAACGAAATAGGTTTCAATAACTTCGAACAGCGTTTCGACGATGCAGCAAACTTGGCGGAGTTTACATCACTTTCCGGGTACGGTATTGTACACATCTATTCTCATGGAGCAGCTTGGCCGACCGAGAAAGATATCCAAGAAGTCTACGTTCTCACGGGCGAGGTGGTCAATCCGCAGACTAACGAAATGTATCTTTGGGATCTGCAGCACAGTAAGATTATGGTCGGAACCAGTCATGGTCAGAATCGCTATTGGATCTGCCCGTCGTTTTTTGCTGCTCACAACGACTTCCGTGAAGACACCACTTTAGTCTATCTTGGATTCTGCTTCA
>CAUJJY010000103.1 GCA_963205155.1 Candidatus Zixiibacteriota bacterium
GCTTGGGAAAACTTCATATGCCAGCGTCACGCGGCCGTTTGATACTGTTTCGTAGTAATTGTTCAGGGCTTGCAAATGCGCCTGAAAATAGTCGTTGTTGTGCGGCGCCGGATCGATCAAATGGCCTTCCGCCGACAAGAATTGTTCCGCACTGCGCAGATCAAAATTGCCGTCACCCGTTGTCTGCGGATCATCCGGCACTTCCTTCACGAACTGTGCCTTGATCGCCAGAATCCGAATCACCCGCGGCTCATTAATCGAGAGCGCCTGCGTCGGCAACGAAAACTTCGACTCCCGCTCCAGCCCAAGCAGATTGCGATCCGAAGCCCCTTGATGGAGGCAACCGCGATTCGGCACATCCGACGGCTGCTTGCCTCGAATCGCCAAGTTCTTCCCTGCAACTCCCGCCGTGAGCGCTGTGATGAGGATTAGACTGACTGCTAATATTCGCATACTTGCTTTGTCTTCCTACAGCTTAACCGTCAGCGACGTTCTCAACGTATTGGCCAGCGGCAGATTGTCCGAAGACGGGATATATGCGAAGTCCAAACGGTACCTGCCCTTGTACTGCAGTCCCACACCCAAGGTCGGCGTCTTGATCTGGCCTTCCTTGTCATAGATGTAGCCTGCACGCAGCGCCAGCAAAGATCCATACCAGTATTCGATACCGACATTTTCAACCGCTTCCTGCAACTCGGTTGAGAAGTCATCATTCACCGTCGCTAACAGCTTGTTGATTTCGCCGGTGACGGTGAGACGATTGTAGGGCGAATCGAGCAGCTTATAGGAGAAGCCCAGCGCGAGGTTGCGCGGCAAAGCATCTGACTGCGCAGCGTCGATATAGCTCATATCGGGACCGAGATTCGTTATCACTGCGCCGAGGCGAAGGCGCCTGGTCGCAGAATAAAGCAGGCCGCCTTCGACCGCAAACGAAGTTCCCGACCCTTGACCGACTTCTCTTCCCGCTCCAACCACCGAAAGTTTCGAATAGATGATTTTGGCAGACAAACCGACCGCCAACTTCTTGGAAGCCCGCGTTCCGTAGGACAACGTGACCGCCACGTCGAATGGATTGATCTCGCCGGTCACCTCCGAAGAATTCTCCCCGGTCGTCGGGATGGTTCCATAAGAAAGAAACGTCACATTACCGCCAACTGTACCGAGACTGCCGAACGGCTGTGTATAGCTCAAGAATTCGTAATACAGATCTTCCGCCAGATCGGGCAGCCAGTTGGCGTGTGTGAATGCCAATTCGTTCTTGCCTTGCGCGAAAACGACAATGCGGTCAGCAGTGGCAAACCACATTTCACCGGCATGGCCGACGATGTCGCGCGTGTTGGCTTGATGCAGTCCCTCGTGATAGTAGCGCTCCCACGATCCGCCGCCATACGAAAACGTGCCATAGATCGATCCGACGTATAGTCTGCCACCATGGAACTGCAGTGAATTGATCGTACTGCCCGCCGGGTTAGCATAGACCCAGACGACGCGGCCGATCTGCAGATTGCCCTGTTGGATGGTGTTCTTCTGCTTTAGGATATTTACGAAACTGCTGACCTTGTCGGGATCGGAAGTCTTAAGATACTCCTGCGCCAATTCCTCGATCGACATCTGCCGATCGACTTGAATCGCCTTGTAACCGTAACTCGTCCACGTGCGGCCATCAAACTTCTTGACGCCCAGTTCCGTGCCGACCCAGAGATTATTGTCGTTATCCATCTCCAGTGCCGTGATTCGGCCTTCGAATACTGGCTTGTGCGCGATTTGGACGGTCTGGCCGGCCTTTGGGTCTGCCTGGAATTCCGAGTTGTTCAACCCGAACTTCATGACCGCCTGATCGATTCGGGTCCGGTCAATTGAACCGTAGAAACGATTCAGAATCGACTCCACGGAATCGCCGACCGCCGTCGTCATTTGATACATATTCGACCACTTGGTGCCGTCAAACGAGAACAAATCGTCATCGGTCGCCGCCCAGGCAACTTTGTCGTTTTTGACATGAATATTCTTGAACGGACCGCCGGTCAATCCTTGCTCGGCGCCAAAGCTCGTCCACTTGCCGTCGCGCAAGATATGTACACCGTTCTCGGTACCGACATAAACCACGCCGCGTTTGACCGGACGAATTGACCAAACTGCCGACGAGTCGCCGGCAATATTATACTTTTCCCAACTGCGGCCGTTATAGCGATACAGACCACTCGCCGTACCGGCATAAAGCGTCTTGTGGTCTACCCCGATGTCGTTAATCTGTCCCTCAAAAACGGCGGCAAACGGGAATCGCAATTCATCCGGCAAACGGTCGCGAAACGCCTTCTCCAACGAGAACATCAGGCGATCGCCTTCTGATTCCGTGAGCTTGATGTCGGCCATCGCCTTGGTGTAGTCGTTGATGAAGATATTCATCCGCATATTATCTAGACGGCAACCCATCCAGGCTTCTTCCAGCCGCGCCAGGTTCTTAACAAAATCTTCGCGCCCTTCGAATTCGGCCGGCAAAGCCGCTTGGACCTCGCTCTTGATCTCCGCAATACGCTCGCGCGGAATCGTATTATTGGCGCGTGCCACCATTTCCAGTCGCGGATTGACTGCTTCTTCATTCGCCGTGCCGAGTGCCCGGGCGACAATGTCCTTGAGATTGTCGCCGCGCCGGGGCTGTATCGCATCGCTGTTTGACCATTCCGTTCCGTCGTAGCGCATCAAGCCGAAATTCGACAACGCCCAAATATCGTAGTGTGTGTAGTTGTCGCTGGGTACGCCGTTCTCCATCACCGCGATCTTCTCGATTCGCTGCTCCCACGGTACTTCCCAGCCGCGCCAGACCGTCAATAAGATCGGATACGGTACTTTGATTGAACTGGGGCGGGTTTCTGTTTCACACGCGTTCGCTTCGGATTCGATTCGATTGCGTTCATCGGTCGTCAGTTGATTGTCGACCGTCGCGCTGTTCACACTTTCCTTGAGAGCATTGAAAGCTTCGACATTGATTCGCAGATCCTGCCAGTTGGCGAGGATTTTTTCGGTCATCGCATTGATCTGTTCAGCGCCCTCTTTGCCCGCCGAACGCATCAGCGTCACGCGCAGGTTGTTGATTTCTTCGAATGAGATGCCAGTATTGGCATAACTGATCTGCCGGACAGCTTCCTTGAATTTGTCTTTGTCGGCAGCTACCAGGCGCCGCGACAAATTCGCCAGCACCGTACGCGTCGGGTCAATGCTGATCTCTTCCCACTCCAACCACTGCTCATTCTCAAACCGGCTGACCGTGTTGCCTTTCACTTGCCACGATTGGATTCTCTCGAAAAACGTCTCGGAGAGCTTGCGATCAAACGCACTGGCTGCCAGCTCTTTGAGCCGGTTGTCATCGGCCACCTGAATTTCGTACCAGGCGTGCGCCAGCGGATACTCGCCCAACCCGGCCGGATTCCAATGGGTAGCGGAGGCGTCATCAGCGACTGCTACGAACGCTTCACCCATTCCGGCGCTGCGGGCTCCCGGCGCAATACGCAGGAACAACACGGCTGCATCGCTCACTTGCGCGTGTGCCGGTACCGCTCCCAACAGAAGCATGAGGCCGAGTAAGAATATGAAAACCAATTTGCGTTTCATCAATGTCTCCTTGATGTATGAGAACAACATTTCTTCTATTTAAGGACAACCAACTTGCCGGTGGCAGTGGCTTTATTATTATCGACAATTTCACCGTTACCGCTTGTCGGCCGGGCGGATAATTGAATCACATAGACACCGTTGGCAATATGGTCGCCGTCGGTATCCAGCCCGTTCCAACTGATCCCCTGATGATATCCCCGGGCTCCGGGAAGACTACCCAGTGACCAGATTTCCAGCCCCGATAACGTGAACAGTTTCAGAGTGACATCGTCGGCATCTGCAGACAGCGTGTAGCTGAATTCGCATCCTTGTTGCACCGGGTTCGGATAGCAAAGCAAGTCGCGTATTTCCAACTCGGCCGATGATGATACATTCAGCGAAACAACCTTCTGATTGGAATTGTTCGCAGAATCCCACGCCTTGACGCGTAAAGTGTGTTCGCCCGCCGCCAAATTCGGCAGTTTCATTTTGGCACTCCCGCGCTGATAGCTGTCGGCGGCATATGTAAAGCTATCCGTCAACTCATAACTGAACTCGCGATTGTCATCAAATTGCACCTCAATACCGTGTCCGATCTCGCCGCTCAAATTAATCCCCAAAGAATCGAACAACTCAACCGACAACTCGCTCCCGGGAGTCACCGTCGCACCGTCCGTTAAGGCTGTCGATCCGGCCAATAGCAGGGTAATCTCCGGACCGACACTATCGACCACTTCCTTGTTGATGCTCCCGATCGAAATCGGAAAAATCGCTCCGGCCGCACCTGTGCCCGACCCGGCCGCATAGCCGCTGATTCGCGCATCGTCACCGCCGTACGTGATATCTTTGGGTACAACAAACTTCAAATTGAAATCGCCATCATTAACCGCTATCTGTCCGCGATATATTTCCGGACCGTATTCGGTATACGACACTGTCAATTGACCACTTCCGAAGGGAATTGAAACACTGCGCTCGCGCGAGTTATCGAACACACTGACCGTCGCCGTGCCATCGAAACCAGTCTGCTTGATGCCGTCACGGTCGACAATCTCTGCTGCCAACTCGGTTACGGTCAAAGCTACCAGCGAATCGGGTTCAAAAATCACATACTGGATTTCATTCGGTGGCACCGCGAGACGTGTCAACGGGTCGCCGATATAAATATACTTGCGGTCATTGTCACCGACACCAAAACCGCCCTGCCGCAGAAGCTTGGTCACGAATGTCGCTTCGGCAATCGTGTAGTTTTTGTCGCTCAATAATTGCGTCATGCCGGCTTTGTTGAACTCGAAATTCGGCCGCGAATAAACCAACCGCGTCGCCGAAATCGTGCCCACCGCACCACCATTGGCATAACGCAGCAAGTCTTCGGCCATGCCTTCGCTGCGCGGATCATCGAAGAACCCAATCGAGCAGGAGGCATTGAATATCAATGGTTGACGCGCTAAATTGTTCAGGCGCGGAATATCCTGCGTCCGCCGGAATATTCGTTCATCCGCCCACAAATTCTGATTTCCATGGCCGGTGTAATTGACGATCAAGCGGCCGTCGTTGATCGCCCGGATAATATCCTCGCGCATCAATGGCTTCTCTGCCGCTGCGCCAAATGGATAAGAAATTCCGTAAATCTTGTCGAGCACGAAGGTCGGCGGAATAATGGTGTTGGCCAACACCTCGGTGTCCTGTGTGTGAAATATCTCCGGCAGACTCGACTGCGGATGGTTTTCGTCGTCAGCGATCAAGGTAATCATGTTGCGCCAGCTACCCGCGTCTTCGCCCTCATCATAACGCTTCATCTTGTCGAATACCGTTTGAAATTCTGCCGTCGTCTTGACGGGCCAACGGGCGATCACCATATCCACACCTCGATCAGCCGGATACGAGTTGTCAGAATCAAGATCATAGAGCGAATCGAGAAAGACGAAATTCTCATCGGACACCGTCTCATCGGCATCGACAATGTACGGCGGAACATAATTCACACCGCCTGTTCCGAGATTATTGCGGAAATCATATACGCCGTCACCAATCAGCAGGCAGTACGACGGTTTCGCGCCGCTCCAATTGTAGTAGGCGTGCCGCAGGAAATCGCGAATCGCGATCGGGTCAAGCCGTCCGCCCGCGAATTGGGCATAGACATCGGAAATCCTCACCGTCCGCACCCGCAAATTGTCGTGAGTCTGCCGGTAGGCCACATACTCTTGAGCCGACGCATAGAAATTGTCGTGGGTTATCACTATCAGGTCCGCACCGTTGCTCGCGGCCTTGATATCATCAATTTGCGCCGACACCAGCGACAATGGCGTTCTTAACGCGGCGGCATTGACAACCACACAGGGTGCGGCCTCACCAATCAACACCAATTCCGAAAAGACTAACTGATTCGCCGATACGCTCGCCGTCAGCAGGTTCTGATTGTGCAAATCACGGATATCCAGTAGATACGGCGTCGCGAACTGCCCGGAAATCTTGTAAGCCCGCAGACTGCCGTTGCCCGTTCCCGTAAACACCAACTCGCCGTCTGCCGGCAGTGTCAACGCTCTCTGCAATTCGATAAACACATCATCGGTGTAACCATCGTTAAACGGATAGTCGATCGCGATCTGGTTCAGTCCTGTGGTAAACCGGTCGGAAGTGTATGAGTGGACGTTGCCATTGCTCGAGTCGCGGCTAAGCTCGATATTATTCAAGCGCAGATTGAACGTCGGCCGCGTGGTCCTTATTGAGAATCGATTTACCGATTGTGCTAACGGCTGGGGCAAGTTGACGAACAGCGTAATGTCGCCCGCCAATCCCCAATACCAATTGTAGTAGTCAAACACATCACCGCCGGAGGAACTCAACTGCGCGTCTTCCTCAAAGTGAATGTAATCCGTAAACTGCGTCACGGTATCATCGACATTGGGAATAACACTCTCGACGACCGGCATCCGCTTGGCCGGCTCGGTGAAATTCCCGCCAAAAGACATGTAGTACACATTGCGATCGCTGTAGGGGTGACGGATAAACCCCGGCGTGTTGTTGTCCCATGTGTTGAAGTCCCCGCCGTTGGCATAAAACATCAAAAAATCCTGATCACCAAAATTCCCGTCACTCTCGCCGAAGATCGTTACCGCCATTTCGGTCAGCGAATCGTGCGGTGTTTCGTTCGAATTCGGCAACGGCCGCCCTCCGCCATGAAACACCCTGATCGACCGCGGATCAAGCGTTCCGACACTGACACCAGCATTTGCGAGGTCTGTCCTGGTAATCTTGTAAACACCGCTCGCAGTGATTGCGACCCGCACCCAATTGGATGACTGTGCGAATGGATTGTAGATATCAGCCGGTGTCGCCGCTTTGGCAATTGCAGACCAAGTCTTTGCTTCCGCACTATTCACCGCCAGATCGTCGAGAATTCGATCAAGCGGCCCTGCTGCAGGCTGCACTTCCAATCGCGTATCTTGCCCAAATGCGATCTCAACCTCCGCGGCCGCAACCTCGTACCACTCACTGCCTTGATAAGCGATCTTCGGTACGATGATCTTCCCCAGCCAGCGTCCGCGCACCAGCACCGGTTCGACAATCTGAATCTGCGTTGCCGGGCCATCAGTCAACGCCGTCGACACACCTTCGACCCGTCTTCCGACTACGATATCGCTTCGCTCGAAGCGAACTTCGCGCGATGGCGACCAGAAACAAATCACATTGGCGTCGATAACCAAACTGTCATCAATTGCAAAACTCGATAATTCTGAACGCGAGGACTGCGAGGCCGACGACAACGAGCTTTGCGTGGAAACAGATTCCGCGCTCCAACGCAGCGACAATTGCCGCTCATTGGACGTACTGATCGTCACACCGGCAACTGATTTAGAACTGAATGGAAAAGTCAGAAGTGTGGCAAATGCGGCTGTGAGAATGCTTAACGAGATTCTGGACATCAGTTCAATCGACCTAACCTTAGAATTTCGAGTATACTCACGTCGCCTCTTTCTGCAAACAAAAATCGGCAAGCGTAAGTCGGCTCTGAACTTGTAATGCTCCGCTGTTGCGGAAGACTCCATTACCTATCGGTCGATAAAACTACTCCGTATCTCCTAAAATAAGTTTCCCGTAAGAAATAAACGTTTTTCTGCCCCATTTGTCAATCAGTTCGTGCAATATTCCTGCCAACTTGTCGACCACTCTGAAACTTTCGTGTGAGAGAATACCGTGGATTATAACCTCTTAATTCGCGTCGAGTTCCAGTTATCAGCGAAAGAATTATATCAACGAACATCGATAGATTCACTCCGTTTTCCACTCCCATTTCTGCACTGCCGTGCATATCTTGAACACACTTGGGGGGACGAAACGAGAAGGCCCCGCAAAATTTTCCATAGCGTTTTATCAACTTCGCCTATAAATTCTCTCCATGTCAAGACTCGTTATCGTCGCCTTCATATTCTTCATTGGCTTTTTCCTCGGCTATGTCATGGGCAAATCAAGCCGAAGCAAGAAAGACGATAGCGGACAGGTGTACTAAATCGAACACAGGCGATTTTTTTCATAAAGGCTGGCTCACATGAAAGATCTTCTCATCGTCCTTCAAGCTGTTGGCATGATCAGCGCAATCATCTGCTTCTTCTGGGCTCTCAAATATCGCCAGGACCAAGGCAAAGGCGCACCGTTCATGGGTATCAATCGCGGGAAATTGACTGCATTCTATGGTCCCAAGGGCGCCAAAATCGCCTTGATCGGTTCTATCAGTTTCTTTGTCTCTGGTTCGGCAATGATTGTCCGCTGGTTCCTGAAGTAATCGCACTTGCGCGTTCCACAGATTCCATTTGACTTAAAAGACCTTTCTTACCATTTTCAATCCAGGAAAAGCGCGCTCGCAGGAGCCACAACTCGAAGGCGCCGTCTACGGGTGGGTATGAAATCATCTGAATCTCGAAAAAACACTCTTTCGGAGGGGTCGATGAGGCAGCATTGCGTCCGCCACAACTTGTTCTTCAGCCTTGTATGTGTGTTGGCTGCATTTCAACTCCTCTTCGCTGGTGATGATGACCACAAATGGGGCAAGATCACCCCCGAAGAATGGGCGATGACACCACCAGCCGACTTCCCCCACGCCCCGGCCATCGTACTCTTTGATGTCGGTTCGGTCAAATCAGGTTTCGACGGAATTAAATCAGAACGACATACGCGACACAAGATATTTGATCGCCTCGCCGCCTCTGGCGCAATCAACGTTGAAATCAGGGTTACCAAGGATGATGACTTCGGCGGCTTCGGTGCACAAACCTATCTGCCAGATGGAACAAAATATTCGCAAAGCTCTATGAAATTGCTCAAGAAGAAAATCAGCAACGAGCTCGAAGTATATTCATTCACCTTTCCGGCTGTTGCCGACGGCAGCATCATTGAATTGAAGTACAACATTTCGCAGCACAGCGGCGGCGTCCCCTCCTGGCAATTCCAAAACGAATTCTATACAATGGAGTCGCAATTCTCGTTTACAACCAATCCTTACTTCATCTACAATTCCGTGATGATCGGTCTATACGACAGTCTT
Organism: Candidatus Zixiibacteriota bacterium; assembly: GCA_963205155.1. GTDB lineage: Bacteria > Zixibacteria > MSB-5A5 > CAIYYT01 > CAIYYT01 > JADJGC01. Next base: position 9,134 of record CAUJJY010000103.1, read on the forward strand.
CTCGCTCCCGCTGGCGAAGATACCCACATTGACCATAAGCCGACAAAACGGTTCACCTGGACTCTCAAAGACATTCCGCCTCTCGTCGAAGAGCCATTTCAGGGCGCACAGCTCAATTTTCGCCCGAGCATGTATTTTCAGTTCGCCGGAGTCAAATTCGATTCGTTTCTTGGCTTCAAGCTCGACAGTACATGGGAAGTCAACTATCTCGAAAATTGGCCCGATTTAGCCAGCAGCCTCTCTTCGGCTTTTGATGACCAGATCGTCTTTGATGATACTTTGCGCGATGTGGTTGATTCTCTTCTTACAAACCCCGAAGACAAACTTGAAAGACAAATCGAGATCCTTTGGGCGTATGTCCGAGACGAAATTACCACGACAGAAGAAGGTAATGATTACCTCATGCCGACCCAGAGCACGACTGAAACCTTGCTTCGACGCGCCGGCAGCGCTATCGACAAGAATATCCTCTTGGTTGCAATGCTCCAAAATCTGAAGCACGATGCCAATCCGATACTCATTGCATCTCGCGACCATGCGCGCTTCACGACCGCCATCTTGAATGCAAACCAATTCAACTACGTGCTTTGCCACATGAAGGTCGGTTCGACCAACTACCTGCTCGACACCAATTCAAAAGACCTCCCCTTCCCCCATTTGCCGCCGAATCTGCGCGCCGATGGCGGACTGGTATTGATCGGTGATCGTCTGCATCGGTTCGAACACAGTAGCGATCTCTCCCGCGTCTCTGACAAACCCGTCGATACACTCCATCTTGAACATGCCAAGTGGAACAGTGGCATCCGCCATGATGCATCTTTGTGGCTCGCCGAGGATGGCAGCGCGATCTGTAGTTCATACGTCACTGTCTCCGGCTACCAACAGCAAGTGATTAGTTCCGAGGGCAGCGCCGAGCCAAATGCGGAAACTGTCTCTGGATTGCTTCGATCGCTAAGGCAGAAAACCTTCGATGTCATCGAAATCAAGCGCATGGAACCTTTCAATCCCGATAGCACATCGTTTAGCATCGTTCTGAACATTTCCGACTTCAGTACCGTCGGCGGCGGACTATTTGCTTGTGTACCGAGCCTCCTCTGGTCCGGTGAAAATCGCCTCACCAGTGAGACACGTCAATTTCCCGTGGATCTATATTATTCAAGTTTCTATTCCGAAACACTCGTGCTGCATTTGCCGGAGAATTACAAAGTGGCCACATTGCCCGCCAATGCCAGCAAGATTACGCCGGATTTGCTTTTCTCGCGCGCTGTCCTTACCGACGAGCACAGTGCTCGCATCATGACTAACGTGATGTTCAAACGCTTCTTCTTTCATCCCGGGGAGTATTCACTCATTCGTGACTTCTACAAGAAGGTCACGGAAAGTGTCAACGAATCGTTCACGGCGACCGCGCAATGACAACAAACTTCGCTTTACGCTTCCTGATCCCAGCAACCATGGCGGTATGGGAATTGTTAACCTTTAACCCGGCGTACGCCCAAATCGCTGAATTGCCCGATACTACTCTGGCCACCGGTGACACTTCCAAAGCATACATCGTCGCTGACAGCCTTTTCGTTTCGATCGACGAATCGGGCCACGCAAAAATGCGCATCCGCCGTATCGTCCGAGTTAACTCCGCTGCAGGCGCACTTTACGGTGCTTTCGGCGTCACCGAAAACAGCTTCACGAAATTGCAGCAAGTCGCCGGTTACCAGTACGATTTCAACGGCAATGTCATCGACAGTCTCATCGGCAAAAAGAGCCTTATCAAAGTATGCGGTTTCGGCCCGGAATTCTCCCTCTACATGGAGGATTGCAATTTCGTCGGAGTCTTCCGCACTGCTCGCGTCCCTTACACCGTCGACTGGCAATACAACATCGAACTGAAATCCATCGGCATGTGGTCTGGTTGGAGACCCGAACAGAAACTCTACAACAAATCCGGCTACTGCCAAATCGTCGCTCATCCTTCAATTAAGTTGCGCTTTGTGCCTGTCGGCGATTTCACTCCCATTGAGAACAGTGAGGGCGTCACCGCTAACACCCGAAGTTGGTCGATTGTCAACCTACCGGCGCACGAACCAGAGCAGCTTGAGCCCTGGCCCTCTCGTCGCGCCGCTCGCATCCTAGTTGCCCCGCAGACCTTCAAATTCGCCGGTAAGTCTTTTGATGGCGGAAGTTGGAACGCTCTCGCCAAAGGCTGTTACGAAATGACGCTCGACGCCTTCAAATCCTCTGATGCGCAAAGTGATTTTTTCCAGCAACATCAAGAATCCAACTCGGAGTCTATCTTCGCTTCGATGCACAAGAGCCTCGCTTCCCGCCTTCGCTATGTCGCCATCTATCTCGACATGGGCGGCTGGATTCCCCATCCTGCCAATGAAACATTTAAGCTTGGCTATGGCGACTGCAAGGATCTGGCCACCCTTTACGCTGTAATGTTCGCTAAAGCCGGAGTCGTCACGCGAACTTCGTTGATCTCGACGCGTAACGAGGAATTCATCGATCCCGAATTGCCCACCATCGGAATGTTTAATCACGTGATCATGTTTTACGTCGATGGCACCGACACCACCTGGGTCGATCCTACCTGCTTCGACTGCGCCCTTGGCGATCTGCCCTATTCCGATGAAGGTCTTAGTACCCTCGCTGTCGACAACACCAACGGAGGCTTGTTGACTACCCCGTCGTCCAGATCCGACGATAATATCGTCAGTCGTAACATCGATATTACGCTCGCGCCTGACCTGACCGCCCAGCTCAAATTTTCTTCTCAACTGCTTGGCAATCCGTCGCATGGTGTCAGTACTCTCATCACCGGAGGCGACCGCGGCACAGTCACGAATGTACTCGCTCACCATCTCGGCATTGCCGGTGTACCGGCATTCGATCACAAGGATATCCATATCACCGAGAAGGATCTCTCGCGACTCGCACTGGAAATCAGTTGGTCCGCTCCGCGCCTTCTCAAAGCCGCCGGCGAAACGCAAATTCTCGACCTCGCCGGATTCCGCGTGATGACCGATGCCGAAACCACCGATCTTTCCAAGCGCAAGCGGACTCTCGAAATTGGTTACCCCCGCACTATTATTGATACTGCAAGAGTAATCCTGCCACCGGGATATGAATTCAAATCCTTACCTGCCGAGATAAATTACACTTCCAAGTTTGGTGATTTCATAATGAGTGCAAGTGTTTCATCCGATACTGCCACCTTTATTCGTTCAATCAGTCGCAAACTCAACTATATCGAGCCTGCCGACTTCGAAGCTTTTGCCGCCCACCGCAAAGAAATCTCCCTGCACTCCCGCGCCGTCACGACCATCACGAAAAAGCCGTAGTGACGCAATAAGGAGCGAGTTCAATTTGTACCCGCTCACGTCATCCCCGCGTACGCGGGGATCCAGGTTCCTCCCTCATTACGGAAACAGGCTTTTGTGATGGCATCTCAATCACAGA
>CAUJJY010000104.1 GCA_963205155.1 Candidatus Zixiibacteriota bacterium
CAACCGTCAGCGATGCCGTTTCCGCCTTGGAAGATAAAAAACTGCTCGCTCGAATAACCTCCCGGCAGGATCGCCGCGTCGTCAATCTCAAGTTAACTCCTGCCGGCAAAAAACTTTCAAACAAGCTTAGCAATTGGGCAGACTCGATTCGCAATGCCGTCACCGCTCTACCCCAGCGCGAACAAACAACTGCCCTTCAGACATTTCTAAAATTGATCGAATCACTACAGCAGGCTGAAATCGTGACCGTTGCGCGGATGTGCACTACCTGCAAGTTCTTCGGCAAGAACGCTCATCCCGGCTCACCTTCGCCGCACCACTGCAACCTGCTCGACAAACCGCTCGCGGTTGCCGAACTGCGTGTCGACTGCGCCGAACACGAACTGCCGTCTTAAGTGAGTGACTTCGCCTAAACCCGTGCGGCTTCGCAGCAATCACTCGCCGCTCTGGGCAGCCGGTTCTTGTCACATTTTGATTCTCGCTGGGATTGAGATATTTCGCATCACCCGGGTCTCGCAATCGTACGGGCGATGCTGACCCACAAATAGACACAATTCGACAACTCCATAACAAGCAATATTGCGTCTCTTAACGTAGATATTTATAGTCCATTTATCAACCGTTTTTGAGGGAGTAACTATGTGCTTTAGACCGAGCCTTCGTATTCTGACAGTGCTTCTTGCAGCAACCGTCTTCTGGGTTCCGCAGAAACAAGCGTTCGCCCAATCTGATAGAGTTCTCAATTTTCAGGGCAGCCTGACAACGCCCACGGGCACGCCCGTCACCGATGGAGTCTACACCCTGCGCTTCCGGATTTACTCTGACCCCGTGAACAACACATTTCTATGGGAAGAGACAATGCCGGTAGCCGTCGCCAATGGCTTGTTCACGACTGCACTCGGAGAATCTACAGCATTGCCGGAAACTGTCTTTAATAGTCTGGAGCGCTGGCTTGGAATTCGCGTCAATCTTGATCCGGAGCTTTCGCCCCGCCGGCGTTTGACCATTGTGCCCTATTCTGACCGTGTCATGACTGTAGACGGGGCAACTGGTGGGATCATTGCCGGGACACTCCGCGTAGATGGCGGCGATGGACACGGCGGCCATTTCACCAGTACCGAATCCGACACCACCGGCAAGGCTCTTGTCGGCCAATATAACGGCACCAATTTGTACGGAAAGGGAGTCTATGGCTCGGCCCTAATGGGTGGAGCAGCCGGTATGGGCGGATTGTTCGAGGGAGGACTCTTCGGATGTTATGGAATCATTCGCCCGACTACTGAGGGTTCGTATATGGCTGTGGTCGGACAGGGAGCATACCAGGGTACTTTACCTGCCCCCCTAAACACAACAGTTTATGGGAGTTATAGTTTTGCTCAGAATGGCTACTATAACTACGGCCTTCAATCGACCGCTTGGGCGCAGTCTGGAACCTGCGGAAACGGAACGTACACTAACTACGGAGTCTATGCCCACGCCACAGGGGCAGCGTGCTTCAACTACGGCGTCTTCGCGGCAGCAAACTCGGGCACCAACAACATCGGTATCTATGCGCAGGGCGACTATCGCGCCGGCGACTTTCAAGGCAATGTTTATGTCGGAGGTACACTCAGCAAGTCGGGCGGATCATTTACAATTGACCATCCGCTGGACCCTGCCAACAAGTATCTTCAGCACAGCTTCGTCGAATCGCCGGACATGATGAATATTTATAACGGCAATATTACGACCGATGCGCGCGGATTCGCCGAAGTCCAACTTCCTGACTACTTCGAAGCATTAAATCGTGAGTTCCGATATCAATTGACCGTCATCGGCCAGTTCGCGCAGTCGATCATCGCACAGGAAATTACTGATCGACGTTTTGTAATTCAAACCGACAAGCCGAATGTAAAGGTGTCATGGCAGGTCACGGGTATTCGTCACGATGTTTGGGCGGAAAACTACCGTATCGAGGTCGAACCGTTGAAACCAGAGCGCAGTCGCGGCAGATACCTCAATCCGGTGGAACTGGGTCATCCGGAAAACTTAGCGGAAAATTGGGAACAGCGTCAGCAGGCTGAGCAAAATTCGCAAGCAGCATCCGCAAAAGTTGCCGAGGTAAGCGCAAAGAAGTGATTGTCTGCGCAAATGGCTCCAGTACTCTGCAAGACCTGGAGTGCTCAAACTTAAGTTAGCATGCTCTCAGTAAATGCTGCCTCGAATGAGCGGTAGTCGCAGGTCAATTCCTCACCCTGTTTGATATCGCGAACCGCAACATCAACATCTTCCGAACCATTCCCGGAAGGCACACTAATCACATTGGGCTCTTCGCTGTGATTGAAAAACCTGCCGTCGTCACAGCACAGAATGTAATACCCGCCGTTTTTCTTGCTGGTATAACTGTACTTGAGAAAGTCGTTGCGTGCCGCCTCCGGTACTCGCTCCAACTGCTCCCTCGGAATTTCCTGATCAAACCCCGGCGTAAATTCCCATACCGGAGTACCCTTGGGGATGTCCTGATCGGCAAACAAGCCGATTCCATGAATAGCGCTTAGACCCAGCCTGGTCTTGACGAGCATCATGCGTTTCTTCTCCTGATGTGGTAAAAGTTGTATAGGTTTTTCTAACCAATTATTAAAAAGCCCGAACAACGTCTGTTTGGACCTGAATAGTGCATTTTCACAACACAAGTACGCGCTCTGCCGCCTAACGGTTCCGGATTTCTAAGTTTCTACCCCTAAAACGGCTGCGGCTTGGCAATCTGCCGGGCAATCGTCTGCTTGATCGTTTCGACTGCCGACTCCTGCTTAACCGCCCCAACTTCCGGCTTGGCGCGCTCCTTCAACTCGATTTCGCCCTTTTCCAGCGACTTCGAGCCGACATTGACCCGCAACGGAATTCCGATTAAGTCGGCGTCGTTGAACTTGACACCGGCACGCTCATCGCGGTCATCCATCAGAACTTCCACTCCAGCGCGATTCAGTTGGTCATACAATTCAAAAGACGCCGCCCGCAGTTTGTCGTCCTGCAAAGTTAGCGGCACAAGTTCAACCTGATACGGTGCCATTGTCGCCGGCCAGATGATCCCCTTCTCATCATTGTACTTCTCGACGGTCGCCTGTATCGTGCGCGTCACGCCAATTCCATACGACCCCATCCAGAACAACTGCTCCTTGCCCTCGGCATCAATAAACTTGGCATTCAGCGCCTTGGAGTACTTCAAACCCAAATTGAAGGTGTTGCCGACCTCAATGCCCTTCTGCGCACTAAGCGTCCCTTCCTTGCAGTGCGAACAGATATCGCCGACTTGCGCATTGCGAATCGTCGCCACTTCCTTGACATCGAAATCGCGCTTGAGATTTACGTTGATGTAATGCGTCTCGTTCTCATTCGCGCCGACCACGAAGTTTGTCAGCGCCATTACTTCCGGGTCAGCAACAATCCGAATGTCTTTCAACCCGATCGGTCCGGCAAATCCCACCGGCGCCTTGGTGACCTTCTCCACCACATCCGCCGTGGCCATCACCAATTCGAGACAGCCGAAGTGATTCCGCAACTTCGTCTCATTAATCTGCCGGTCTCCGCGAATCAACGCCGCCACCGGCTTGCCGTCGGCGAGATACAACAGCGTCTTCACCAAACGCTCCGCCGGCACTTTCAAGAATTCCGTGACTTGCTCAATTGTAGCCGCTCCCGGTGTCGGAACTTTCTCCAACGGCTTGGCTGTTTCGGATGCTATCTTCTTCGGGTCAATCGACTCCGCCTTCTCGACGTTGGCGGCATAGTCGCACTTGTTGCAGAAGTAGATAACCTCTTCACCCGAGTCGGTATCGACAATCACCATAAACTCATGCGCCATTGACCCGCCCATAGCACCGGTATCCGACTCCACCTTGCGCACTGCTAATCCACAGCGATTGAAGGTCGCGAAGTAGGCATCGACCATTTTGTTATAGGCGACTTTGTGCGTTTCCAAATCCGTGTCGAAGGTATACGCATCCTTCATCAGGAACTCGCGTCCACGCATCAGACCGAAGCGCGGCCTGATTTCATCGCGGAACTTAACCTGGATCTGGTACAAATTCAACGGCAACTGACGGTAGCTCCGCAGTTCGCCGCGAATGACATTCGTCACCACTTCTTCATGTGTCCCGCCCAACACCATATCGTGATTATGCCGGTCCTTCATCCGCATCTGTTCCTTGCCCATGACATGCCACCGCCCCGATTCCTGCCACAGTTCCGCCGGGTGCAGTACCGGCATCGTAATTTCGATCGCGCCCGAGCGATCCATCTCTTCGCGCACAATATTGATCGTCTTGTGCAGGACTCTTTGCATCAACGGCAGATAATTATAAACACCGGCCTGCAATTTCCGGATGTAGCCGCCGCGCATCAGCATTTTATGCGAGATCAACTCGGCATCAGCCGGGCTTTCGCGTAGTGTCGGGATATATGTTTTACTCCAAAGCATTCGTAACCTTTCGAGGCATTGATGAATAGAATTGTCGGGAAAGTTAGTGCTGGACTTGAGATTGTCAAGGAGTTAGTTGAGCCGCCATTGCCCGCCGCTTTTGTACATTTTGGTCAGATACACTCAACCAACCGCGACCTGATCGACTACCTACCAGCAATTGCTCGGCGCCGGCCCGCTGCCAAATATGTTGTTAATGATAAACACGACGTCGGAGATTGACAATGTGCAGTCGCCGCTTGCATTTGACTTACACCGAGCCGGGGCTGGGCCACCGGAAAAGATGTAACTTAACAGCCACACGGCATCCGATATCGTAAAATAACTGTCATTGTTTGCGTCGCCACAGGGAAAGCATTCGTAGAAATATGGTTGATCGAATGTCGCGTCAACCTGACAACTATTCGCTTCAAGATCATTCAAGCAACATTGCGGTGCAGAATTCACGGGTCCAATACAGAATTCGAAGCCGCGCACACAACTGCTGCCTATGCGAAAGCTACTATCACTGCTGGCTGCAGCTACCACTCCCTGACATCCCGAAGCGTTGATGCTTGCTACAATTGCTTGAACAATCGCTGCTTGTCCTGACCCCGCTGGTGGTCCCGATACATTTGAGTCACAAACACTGTAACTCGGCCCATTGATACACCATGACCAACCACCCCCGCTGGCCGTACCGTTGACAAATATGTGCCAGGGCCTCAATGCCGGATTGCTACCTTGTGGACACGTGTTGGTCGCAAGCGGAGCGCACCTGACTTCAATTGGAATAGTGACCAGCAAGGAAACCGCAATCACGAAGACCGCAAGGTATACCAGTTCTGTCAACTGTCTTACCACCAGCAGTTACCCGGACTCGGTCCGCCGCCAAAGATATAGTTGATGATAAACACCGCATCCGAGATCGATAAAACGCAATCGCCATTGGCATTGCCTACGCAATATGGCGGCGGTGGTCCACCTGCGAAAATGTAATTGATCATGTAGATGACATCCGAAACATTCAACGAACCGGAATTGTTCACATCACCGCACATAAAGCACTCGTAAAAGTCCAACTGCTCAAATGTCGCGTCAATGGAGCATGAATTCGGATCCAACTCCGAAATGCAACAGCTCGGCGCCGATCCAGCCGGACCTATGCAGA
>CAUJJY010000105.1 GCA_963205155.1 Candidatus Zixiibacteriota bacterium
GGATATGAAACTTGTCCTGATCTTCTTGGTAGCTTTGACCACATATGCCTCGGCCGCCGAAAGCACGGTTTACTTAAGCGGTCTGGGTAAACAATCCCCGATACGCAAGATGACAATGGAGCAGGTCGACTATGTCTCGGCTACTGACCTTTTTGGAGCACTGCAAGCGCGCGGTCGTTGGGATGACAAATCATCGCGCTTCACCGCCACTCTTACGGGCCGTGCCGTTGAATTCACGATGGGTAATATCTTCTGCACCGTCGACGGTCATCCATACAATCTCGTTCATCCACCGGTGTTCTATGTGGATGACCTTTATCTTCCGGTTAATCAGCTCTCATATTTGCTCTCCGATGTTCTGGAACGCGTGATTGTCTTTGATAAGAAGCGTGGCGCTCTGACCGCCAGCGGCAAGGGCTACAATATTGTCGGTGCCAGTATCCAGGAGAAAGTCAACGGCGACTTGCTTGAGATCATGCTGACGCGGAAGCTCGACTTTGAAGTCTTCGTCAGCGAGGGGAATTGGATCAATGTGACCATCCCCGGTGGTCTGGTCAATGCCCTTGACTTCGGGATTGACCGGCGTTCGGAAAAGATCATCACCAGCCGGGCTTTCCAATTCGACAATACGGCCCAGGTCTCGATCCAGATGCGCCAGACTGTCACGCGCTTCCACACCAATTATGCTTCCGATCCGCATCGGATTCAGATTTCTCTCGAAAACTCCAATTTTCTCAATACTGATTCTGACACGGCTATTGTCGCCCGCCACGACAACTTCAATCCGATCGACATTATTGTCATCGATGCCGGTCACGGCGGTGAACACGATGGCGCTGTTGGCCGCAACGGCCTGCGTGAAAAAGAAGTCACTCTGGACATCGCCCTGCGACTTGAAAAACTCCTGCTCAATGGCAAAAGGATCAGACCTGTTCTCACTCGCCGCGATGACGTCACTGTCGGACTCGAAGATCGCGCCAAAATGGCCAACAATGCCAATGGCGATCTATTCGTCTCGATCCACGCAAATTCTTCTGAAGAGAAAAACGCCTCCGGCTCCGAAACATATTTTCTTGCTGCAGCAAAAAGCGATGAGGCCCGTATCACCGAACTTCTGGAAAACTCCGATTTTGATATGCAGTTGCCCGATACACCCCGCAAAGGCAAGGAAGAACTCGACTTCATCATTATGGACCTGCTCCAAACCGAGTATCTGGCACAGTCGCAACAATTGGCCGAAGTCGTTCAAGATGAGATGAAGAATAATCTCAATATCCGCTCGCGCGGCATCAATCAGGCCGGTTTCCGCGTCTTGAACCATGTGAGAATGCCCTCGGTGTTAGTCGAGGTCGCGTTCATTTCGAACAGAATTGAAGAACGCCTTCTCGGCCAGGATGACTTCCGCCAACTCGCCGCAGAGAGTATTTTCGCCGGATTGATGCGCTTTATCGAACGCTACGAAAGAGAGGCTCGCGCTAATGCCGGATCGCAATAGTCCGATCGGAATTTTTGATTCCGGCCTTGGTGGTCTCACTGTTGCCCGCGAAGTCTTCCAACTGCTCCCTTCCGAAGATGTCGTCTACTTCGGCGATGTCGGGCGCACCCCTTATGGCGGTCGGTCGAAAGAAATCATCACGCAGTTCACCCGCCAGGATATTAGCTTCCTCGTCGAACAAGGCGTCAAAGTGGTTGTCGCGGCCTGCAATACTGCATCGGCGCTCGCCCTCGACACCTTGACGAGCGAGTTCATGATTGAAACGATTGGCGTGATTGAACCCGGTGCCATTAGCGCCGCCGGTGCAACCAAGAACGGCAACATCGGCGTAATCGGCACAGCCGGCACAATCCACTCCAACGCTTATGCCCGCGCATTGGAGAGAATCGATGCCAAACTGCGCGTCTTCAGTATGGCATGTCCTCTCTTCGTGCCGCTGGTCGAAGAAGGCTATGTCGACAAACGTGCGACTTATCTGATCGCCGAGGAGTATCTTGCACCGTTCAAGAACAACGGTATCGACACCCTGATTCTCGGCTGCACTCACTATCCCCTACTCAAACCAATAATCCGGCAGGTACTCGGTGAGACAGTACAGCTCATCGACTCCGCCCGTGAAACTGCCCGCGTCGTCGCGCAACGATTGGCTGCGAGCAGCCAACTGAATCCCAAAGGCACTGACGGTGAACGGAAATTTTACGTCTCTGATGTTCCCGACCAGTTCGCTCAAACGGCGCGCCACTTTCTCGGTGATACAGTGCGCAACGCCATGAGAATCGACATCACCAAGTATTGATCTGGATGAAACATGAAGTTTGATAAACTGATTCTGGCTACCAATAACAAACACAAGATTGCTGAAATGACCGCGATGTTGAAAGACACCGGCGTCAAAATTCTGACCCGCGACGATCTTGAGGACTTCCCTGATATCGAAGAAACCGGCACGACACTCGAAGAAAACGCTCTGTTAAAATCGCGCCTGATCTTCTCCCAGTACCACATTCCGGCCGTCGGTGATGATACTGGTCTTGAGGTTGAGTTCCTCTCTGGCGCTCCCGGTGTTTATTCCGCACGATACGCCGGTCCCCACAGCAGCTTTGAAGACAACAATCGCAGGTTGTTGAAGGAACTTGCGGGTCTCCCGTTCGACAAGCGCACTGCCAGATTCGCGACCGTAATCGGCGTGTCGTTCGCTGATGGCGATTTCTGCCATCGTGGCGAAGTCTTTGGCGTGATCGCCGAGTCAATGCAGGGCGTTAACGGCTTCGGTTATGACCCGGT
>CAUJJY010000106.1 GCA_963205155.1 Candidatus Zixiibacteriota bacterium
GAAGACAACGTTTGCGACATCACCATCTTCGACGTCGTCGAAGGTTTGCCACAGGGAAAGGCGCTGGATCTGCTTCAGGCCGGTCCGGTGCGCGGCTACGATGTCAGCATCCGTGGGACCAATGACTTCACCGAACTCAAGGGCTCGGATATTGTCGTTCATACCGCCGGTTTGGCTCGCAAGCCCGGAATGTCCCGCGAAGACCTCCTGACGAAGAATGCCGAAATCATCGGCACCGTCGCCAAGAGCGTCAAGGAACACGCCGAACATGCGATGATCATCATGGTCGCCAATCCGCTTGACCTGATGACCTACCATGCCTACAAAACGACCGGTTTCCCGTCCAATCGCGTTTTCGGCCAGGCCGGAATTCTCGATTCAATCCGCTTCCGTACCTTTGTCGGATTGGAACTTGGCATCGCCCAGACCGAAACCGAAGCCATGGTGCTCGGCGGTCACGGCGATACGATGGTTCCGCTCCCGCGCTACACTACGGTAGCCGGTGTCCCGATTACGGAATTGATGGCGAAAGAGCGTATCGATGCTCTTGCCAAGCGCACCATCGACGGCGGCGCCGAAATCGTCGCTCTCCTGAAGACCGGTTCAGCCTATTACGCTCCGGCAGCGGCCTCGGTCGAAATGGTCAAGGCTGTGCTGTATGATTCAAAAAAGGTCTTCCCGTGTTCGGCGTTCCTCACCGGCCAGTACGGTATCAAGGACATCTATATCGGCGTTCCGGTCGTTCTTGGCGCCGGTGGTGTCGAGAAGATCTACGAACTTAAGCTCGAAGCAGCCGAACTGGCGGCGTTGCAGAAATCTGCCGCCACCTACAAGGACCATCTCAAGGTTCTCGGCTACTAATTCATTTTTTCTATCATTGAACCCCGAAGTTTCCCCTCTCCCGCAGCAGGCGGGAGAGGGGAAGGTCAACGATCCCGATTCATCGGGAGGTGAGGGCATCGACAATTTATTCCTTGACACTACCCCCCCACTCCCCTAACTTGGCACAAATTTCATCAGCCTGCTAAAGGCGCCAGTTGAGTTGAACAAAACCACGGTGTAAACGTCTCTATTAAGGCGTGTCCACTATACCAACTCACTAATCTCGGCGAATTTCGGGAGGAGAATGCACGTCTTGAACAAGATCATTTGCGCAATCGCATTCGTGCTTCTCGCTATCTATATCCCTGTTTTCGCTCAATCCGACCTATCCACCACAGCCATCGATTCTCAATCCGTCCCGGTAACCGTCCAGCCCCCCGCACCCGCAACCAACATCGCTGTCATCGATACACCGGATGACAACGGCAGAAGTCTGGAAATCCGCTGGGATATGTCGCCCGATGATCAGGCGCTGGTAACCAAATACCAAATTCTGCGATCGACATCGGCGACCGGCAAATTTGAAGTCATTGGCTCGACAACCAAGGGCCAACACGTGTTCACGAACAACGAACTTGAGCGCGGCACTGATTATTTCTATAAGATCGTATCACTCAACGAGCCCGGGCTCGAAAGTGGCCTGCAGCCGGCGACGAGTGAGTCCTCAGTCGTTGGACCGGTGAAGCCGGTAGCGCAATGGTTCAATATGCGCCGCATCTGGATATTGATTTGGACCTTGGTCGTCTGTGCAGCCATTCTGTTTTACATTTCACAGGCCAAATCTGGCAAAGCGCTCTATGTCCGCAAAATCGCAGGTATTGATGCTGTCGACGAAGCCATCGGCCGCGCCACTGAAATGGGCCGCAAGGTGTTCTACGTTCCCGGCATTCAGGATATGGACGATGTCCAAACCATTGCCGCAGTCATTATCCTCGGCCGTGTTGCGCGCATTGCCGCCGAAAACGATACGATGCTCGAGGTTCCAGTCTGCAAGTCGCTCGTGATGGTTACTGCCCGTGAGGCAGTTCGCGAAGCATACAGCCAAGTCGGCCGACCAGATGCTTTCCATGAAGACATGGTTCACTATGTTACCGACGACCAATTCGGATATGCCGCAGCCATCGACGGCATGGTTGTCCGCGATAAACCGGCGACGATGTTCTACATGGGCGCGTTCTTTGCAGAATCACTGATTTTGGCTGAAACCGGCAACGCCGCCGGAGCGATTCAAATCGCCGGCACCGGACAACCTTCGCAGTTGCCGTTCTTTGTGGCATCGTGCGACTACACGCTGATCGGTGAGGAACTCTTTGCCGCCAGCGCCTACCTTGCCCGCGAGCCCAAATTGCTTGGTTCGCTCAAAGGACAAGACTTCGCCAAGGGACTTTTCTTATTGGCGATCGTCATCGGCATCATTCTAGAATTGCTCAAAGTTCCTTTTGTCGAGATTCTTCAGGTTAGCTAAGGGAAAGCATCGGCACAATGAAACGCGAAGTCCCATTCATAATTACGCTTGTCGTAGGTATCGCTTTCATTGTCCAATACTTCGTTCCGCATCCGCCATTTGACGCCTTTGAAGACACATTCAACAATTGGTTCGCAATCGTCGGCGCATTCGCGATCTGGCTTGGCGCGTTGAGCCTTTTCAAGATGGCAATGCTCAAAGTTGCACGAAAACAGCATGACTGGCCGCTGTCGCTGGTCATTATCGTCTGCTTCTTGATGATGGTGGTGGTCGGATTTATCGACGGCTACACCGGACTGAACAATTCTCCGCCGACCTCTTTCCGCGATCCAGGTACCAACTTTGACTGGCTCTACATGTATATTTACACGCCGTTATCTTCGACGATGTTCGCGATTCTGGCGTTCTTTGTGGCTTCGGCATCCTATCGCGCCTTCCGGGCCCGCAATACACAGGCGACGTTATTGCTGCTGGCTGGATTCTTTGTGATGCTCGGTCGCGTCCCGCTCGGTGATATCCTCACCGGATTCATGCCCGACGGATTCCAGGCTTCTGACCTTGCCAGTTGGCTGATGAATTACCCGCACAATGCCGGTCAACGGGCAATCAAGATCGGAGTAGCGCTTGGCATTGTGTCGACATCGCTTCGCATCATT
>CAUJJY010000107.1 GCA_963205155.1 Candidatus Zixiibacteriota bacterium
GTGACGTTGCAGCCTTTGGCGTTAGTCGAGAGGAAGAATACATTTGCGTAACCGCCGGTCGCAAGCACCACCGCATCCGCCGAATGAGAACTCACCTTGCCGGTAATCAGATCGCGCACCACGATTCCCTTGGCATGCCCATCAACAATGACGAGATCCAACATCTCCGTGCGCGGATACATCTTTACGTTGCCAAGACCAATCTGACGCGACAATGCCGAATAGCATCCCAGCAGTAACTGCTGGCCGGTTTGTCCGCGCGCATAAAATGTTCGCGACACTTGCGCGCCGCCGAACGACCGGTTCGCCAGATGTCCGCCATATTCACGCGCAAATGGCACACCCTGCGCCACACACTGGTCGATGATATTCATCGACACTTCTGCCAGCCGGTAAACGTTTGCCTCACGCGCGCGGAAATCCCCGCCCTTGACGGTATCGTAAAACAACCGATAAACCGAATCGCCGTCGTTTTGGTAATTCTTCGCGGCATTGATTCCGCCCTGTGCCGCAATACTGTGTGCCCTGCGCGGACTGTCCTGATAACAGAACGCCGAAACTTGATAGCCAAGTTCCGCCATCGTCGCCGCAGCCGATCCGCCTGCCAGTCCCGTACCAACCACGATGACTGAATACTTGCGCTTATTCGCCGGGTTAACCAGCTTGAGATCGAATTTGTGCTTGTCCCATTTCTTTTCCAGTGGTCCGGATGGGCATTTCGCGTCAAGAGTAATCATATTGTCATCCCTCCCGGTAATTTCACCAGTCCGGCGAGAATTGCGACCGGTATCGAGATATAGCCGAGGAAAATAATGGTCGCGATCGCAATCGCGAGTTTGTTCAGCTTCGGTTCGTAGCGTTCATTGTTTAATCCCAATGTCTGGAACATGCTCTTGATGCCGTGGCTCAAGTGATAGGCCAGCAGAAACATCATCACGATATAGAATCCCGATATCAACGGCTGCTTGAATCCATAAATGATCATCGAGTAAACATCGTGAACTTCCTGCCCGTTCAGCATCGCCGTCAGCGACTTGTATTCTGGATTCGTAGCGAGAATCGTGAAATGCAGCAGGTGATAGGTGATGAAACTGAAAACCAGCAGCCCGCTCCAAATCATCGTCCGAGATGCCAACCCAGCTTGCACCGTATTGCTGTAAGCGTAATTGACCGGCCGCGCCTTCCAGTTCTCCAACTTAAGTTTGACTGCAAACCAGATATGAAGAATCGCCATAACAATCAGGCCGACTCTGATGACCCATAACGCCGCACCCAAACCCTGCAAAGCATGAGCATATTTGTTGATTTGATCCTGCCCCATAAAGACCTGTAGATTGCCGACCATGTGTCCAAAAGCAAATGCCAGCAGCGCCGCGCCGGTGATGGCGACGAACAGCTTTTTGCCGATTGAACTGGAGGTCAACCCTGTTGCTAATCCGGGGGATTTTTGAGCTAATTCTGTAGACGACATCCAATAAACCTCTCTTTCCGAAGCTTTTGGAAAATAGAGGATTATGCCCTCTAAAGTCAACCCCCAAAAGCGACACTTTAGATATTGATTGCTCCGACCAGTTCAGTCGATGATGCAACCCAATTTCCGAATTTCGCACACATCTTTGATATGCGCCAGCAGTTGCCCGACGTGCCGGGACAAGGCGGGGTGTGTCTTGCGAACTGATTATTGCCTTCTATACTCGGCTCTTGCAAATGCCGACCCCCAATCCCCACTTGCTAAAATCGACACCCCACACTATCTTGTTACGGATACCACAAACCCTGAAGAGGCATTATGAAAACACCAAAACTACTCTTATTAGCTGTGCTGTTGCTATTCGCACAGCCCGCTCTTGCCCAGATCGGAACCTGCGGCGACTATGACGCCGACGGTGTGACTACCATTGGCGACATGGTGGCGGCAATCAATTACCTTTTCGATGGCGCCGTCCCTCCGGACGATTTCAATCGCGCCGATTTCGACCTTTGCCAGAAACTCACCTACCGCGACCAGGTCTTCATCATCAACTGCGTGTTTGCCTGCGACTTCTGGACGACCCAGTGTCCGCCGACAAATCCGCCATACACTCCAGCGGTGAACGCCGCGGCGAAACTGCTCTACCCCGATGCCGTCCCGCAAAACAAATCAAAATATGAGATTGATCTGCACCTCTCGACACCAAACGGAATCCAGGCTTACTGTTTCCCGTTGCGCCTGCGCATCGCCGGCGCCATTCCCGTGATCGATTCGATTCGCATACCGGCAGTTGCACCGGCAACTCCTTCGCTCCTGAACAAAGCGTTCATCAATGCCGCACAGGGCGAATTCACGTTGATCGGCTTGCGTTACGACAACAGTGCATCCGAGGAACCCCTCGCCAAGATCTTTGTCTCGACCCCATCGGTCAGCTCTGAACAGTCGATATCATTAGTGTGGATTACCACAACGCCCGTGCAAGCCCCTGCCGGACAAGAGGACGCTGTCTTCGCTTATGCCTGCGACCGCACCACACTGGCAGAATTCTATCCGACTCTGACGCCCGATTGCTGTAATCTCCCCGGCGATACCAATAACGACGGCAGAGTTAATGTCTCGGACGTGATCAGATATATCTGCATTATCTTTGAGGGCTGTTGGCCAACCGAAATCTGCGTCGATGAGCTGGATGTCGATCAAAGCGGCGCCGTCTCAATCAGCGATGCCGTATTTTTGATTGCTTACATCTTTGCCGGCGGCCCAGCGCCGACTTGTCGTTAGTCAAATATTTTTTGCGAAAAGTGGGACAATATGGTAGGGCAGGTCTCCCCAGAGACCTGCCTTCCTCTTCATTCACCTGTTGCTAAAAATGGACTGCTTGCCTCTATTATCATCG
>CAUJJY010000108.1 GCA_963205155.1 Candidatus Zixiibacteriota bacterium
AACAGCCGCCATTACGATTCGCTTGAAAAACTGGCCACTTTTTCGATAAATCGTGACGTTTAATTTTCTCTTGATACATCTTTTCACCCCTCCGGCAGTATAACCATAATATGCTGAACGTTTTGCTGGTCACACATTACAGCCTGTCGTTCACCTCGGTTTGGCTGTGGGTGATCACTCTGACATTTGTCGCGACAATCGTCGCGACCTATTTCTACTACCGTCGCACCAATCCGATGCTCACCCGCGGATTCCGTATAGCACTTGGTGTCCTGCGCGGACTCGCCTTGGCTGCCCTCTTCTTTGTCTTTGCCGAACCGTTGCTTGTGGTGGAAGATTCCGAATCGAAACCGGCGACTGTCGCGATCCTTGTTGATAACTCCACTTCTATGGCGCGCAATCGCCATTCGACCGAGCAGTTTGCTCAAATTGAAAATATCGTAGCGGGTATCCAGTCCAAACTGCCCGCCGGTTCCGAGGTCATCCGCTACGCCTTCGCCGATACACTCACTCGCAATGGTGTCATTGACGGCTCATTCCCCGTCACCGCAATCGGCAACGTCCTCAACTCGCTTGACAAAGAACTCGCCGAATCAAACTTGCAGGGCGTAATTCTGCTTTCCGACGGCGCATCCAATCTCGGCGCCAACCCGGTCACTGAAGCCCGCTCTCTCGGCGTGCCGGTGACGACAATCGGATTTGGCGATCCGAATCCGCTCCCGGATATCAAGATCTCGCAGATCAACTGCAATCCCATCGGTTTCGTCGGCAAGGACTTCCCGATGGAAATCATCATCGAGTCGCGCGGTTTCGAAAATCTCCGACTCCCGATCCGCATCCGTCAGGGCGAACGCATTCTCGTCCAGTCCGACATCGATCTCGAGGGCCAGGGCCGTCAGCAAAAAGTCGCCCTTTCCTTTGCTCCAAGCAAAGAGGGTGATGTGATCCTCGAAGCTTCCGCCCCTATTCAAGCCAATGAAGAATCCGAGAAGAATAACAGCAAACAAGTCTCCGTCAAGATCCGCGCCAGCCAGATACGTATTCTGCTTGCCGGTTCATCGCTGAATTGGGATTTCAAGTTCATCCATCGCGCTCTTGCTGCCAAGCAAGATTTCAAAATCGACCAGTGCATTACATCACCCCAGCGCATTACCGGCACAATTCCGTTTCCCGAAAATGTCGATGCCCTCGCCGCCTACGACGCTTTGATCTTGCTCGATTTTGATTCCGACTGGCTTGCTGACCACAAACAAACGCTCGATGCATTCTTCGAACGTACCGGTAAAGGCATGTTTTTCCTCGCCGGAGAACACTTCGGCGCTCGCCCCAAGACCCGGCTCCCGGCAGACATCTTGCCGTACCAGCCGGTCAAGACATCCATCACCGTCGTTCATCAGGAAACCAATCTCCAGTTAACCGAGCGCGGCCGCATACACCCGTTGATGCGTCTCGCAGAAGACGGTGCAACGACCCAGCGTCTCCTCAATGCGCTGCCGCCTTTTGCCGGATTCCTGCGAGTTGAAAACCTCCGCCCCGAAGCTACTGTAATCGGTATCGTACCCGGCGCCGCAACACCGGACCAGTCGATTCCGATCATGGCCGCCCAGCGATATCGCAACGGCAAAGTTGCCATGCTCTCGGCCTTCCCGCTGTGGCGTCTCGACTTTCTTGCGAAGAGTATTAATGAGTCGGATTCAACTTATAATAAGATGCTCGATAATCTGGTGCTCTGGCTCGTCGCTCGCGAAGATGTCGAACGGATCACCATCACGCCCGAGCGCCCCATTTTCATCGCCGGTGAATCGGTGCGCCTCAATGCCCGCGTCCTCGATGAAAGCTACATCCCGATCGACAACGCCGAGGTCGAGGCGTCGCTCCGGTCACGGCAGAACCCTGCCGACAGCATGGTAGTCAGTTTCCGTTTTGACCGGCCCGGTAATTACTCTGCTGACCTGCATTACCTGCCTTCGGGCGAATACGAAGTCAAAGGTACCGTCAAACGCGAAGGCGTCGCCATCGGCAGACCGTTGTCATCATTCATAGTCGAACCATACAGTTTGGAAGACCTCTCCCAGACCGCGAACTTCGACGCGCTCAAACGCATCAGCGAAGTCTCCGGCGGCCAGTTCTACGCCGTCGCCGATACTGCATCAATCACGCAGTTCTCTGGCCTTGCCCCGAAGACTTTCACCAGCCGCAGCGAAATGACCCTTTTTGACAACAAGTTCCTTCTGATCTTCATCATCCTGATGCTCTGCACCGAATGGTATCTGCGCAAGCGCTACCAGCTGCTGTAGGACTTGCCGAAACCAACTTACCGATAGACCTACTGCTTCTTCATCTTCTGAACTGAAGCCTTGACCATTTTAACAAGGACCGCAAAATCTACATCTTTAAGTTTATTTATGTAGAGGCACCCTTTGCCAGTCTTGTGCTTCCCTAATTTGGAAAGAAGATCGGCTTGGTGTTCCAGCCCGCCCATCAAGTAAACTGAAATGGCCTTCGCGCGAGGAGAGAAGCCGACGATGAACCAATCGCCCTCGCGACCGCTAGCGCCCACGTAGTGATAGTCGTCAAAGCCAACTATACTCGATCCCCACATCTTCGGTTCTTTCTTGGTGACCTTCGCCATCATACCGGCAATCGCTTGGCATTCGGCGCGGCGGTCAGCGTCCGGTATAGCTGCTAAGAACTTTGCGACACTGTTTGTCGTTGGTTTGGTTTTCAATTCAGCCATGTTTCGTACTCCTCAATGTTGCTTTTGTCTGGAGTTTATACGGAGATGGGTAGGATTACGGAAACGGACGCTGCACTTTTCTTTCTGCAGTCTCGCAATCGGTGTTGATTGCCGCCAAATTAGATGCTGAACAACTGACCTATTGCAGTGACTTGATCATTGACCGGCACTTCGACGGATTTCGTTACGAAGTTCATAGCCCTCTTGCCTGGTTGGGTTCAGCTTGATATAATGTTCGACGTGTACCAACGCTTGCTGGTAATTTCCCGCGTCAGCTTCCATCACGGCCAAGACCAACTCTTGGCAAGAGAATGCTTCAATATCGTCCGGACTCTTCGCAACGTAAGCTTTTATTATTGCGGCCGCTGAATCATAAATCCCAAAATCCATATAAGAAAACATCAAAGCCATGGAGGACAACCGTTCACGCGGGTACTTGGCGTGCATGGTTCGCGCAAAGGCCAGCGCCTCTTTCAGACTGTCCTGCGATTCTAATTCCGACCACCGTTGATATTCATCAAAGCCGGGCTCGTCGCTACTCGGCATATCTCCATCTGAATTCATTACGAGCAATACTGTGAATGGTATGACAATCATCGCGGTAATTGAGAGAGGCAATTTGTAGCTTGCCTTGGTGCCACCCTGCGAAACAAAGTCCTTGAATAGTGACGATTGTGACTGGTAGAAGTAAATCCCAGCCGCGACATTGATCGCCATAGCCGCAATCCGTGGAATCTCTTCAATGGCAAATAGTATTGAAAGAAAGACGGCAAATCCAAAGATGACCGCCATCATCGAGTTCCTCATCCGATCCGTCTGACCGAATCTTCCGAAGTTCAACGACCATAAGATGCCCGCTGGGAGGAAACTTACCAATGCACTGGAGGCATGAAACCATTTGGGGTCCCAAGCCTTGACCCCAGTGAATTTCCCGACAATTGGAGCCGCCATTGCCGGTTGGTCAACAGGCTGCGCGATCTTGTTCAAGTCCTCGACGAACGCCACTTCGACAGCGTCATGCGGCACTTTCATATGGCTGCCGCATTTGAAGCAAAATGCCTCTTCCCCCAGCTTTAGATAATTGCTGACGATTTCCGATTTGCAGGACGCGCAGTTGAACTTGTACGCCATAACCCTCCGCTCAATAATAAGCTTCTATACCTATCCCAACAACTAAAAACGACCATGTTTGCCACGTTCCCCCCTCCCGCCAAAGTTTTATCTTGCTCCTAACTTTTTACTTCATACTTTCACCGCAAAGTCTGTCTGTTTAAGGAGTTTTGGCTATGCCGAAGATTGCCCAATGTCTTGCTCGCGAAATTCTCGACAGTCGCGGCAACCCTACCATAGAAGTCGATGTCCTGCTTGAAGATGGCTCGTTTGGCCGAGCCGCCGTCCCCTCCGGTGCCTCTACCGGCTCCAACGAAGCCCTCGAACTGCGCGATGGCGACAAAAAACGCTTCGGCGGTAAAGGCGTCCTCAAGGCCGTCGCCAATGTCAACGACAAGATCGTCCCCGCCATCAAGGAAGAAGGCATCGACGTGCTCAACCAGCGCGAGGTCGACGGCTTTATGCTCAACCTCGATGGGACTCCCGAAAAGAAGAATCTCGGCGCCAACGCGATCCTCGGCGTCTCTTTAGCTGTCGCCAAAGCCGCCGCATCCTATTCGATGCTTCCATTCTACCGCTATGTCGGCGGCACTAATTCACGCGTCCTCCCCCTGCCGATGATGAACATCCTTAACGGCGGCAAACACGCCGACAATAAAGTCGACCTGCAGGAATTCATGATCATGCCGGCAGGCGCAGAGACCTTTTCCGATGCCCTCCGCATGGGTACCGAGGTCTTCCACTCGCTCAAGAACGTCCTTCACGCCAATCACTACAACACCTCCGTCGGCGACGAGGGCGGCTTCGCCCCTGATCTGAAATCCAACCGCGAAGCCCTCGAGGTCATTTCCGAAGCCGTCGAAAAAGCCGGTTACAAACTTGGAACAGACATTCTTTTCGCCCTTGACCCGGCAGCTTCCGAGTTCTATGACAAGAAAACGAAGAAGTACGTCCTTTCCGGCGAGGGCCGCAGCCTGACTTCCGACGAAATGGTCGACTTCTATAAAGAACTGTGCAAAGCCTTCCCCATCATCTCCATCGAAGACGGCCTCGCTGAACACGACTGGGAAGGATTCAAGAAACTCACCCATGAAATTGGCGACAAAGTCCAGATCGTCGGCGACGACTTGTTCGTCACCCATCAGGTCTTCCGCGA
>CAUJJY010000109.1 GCA_963205155.1 Candidatus Zixiibacteriota bacterium
CTCTTCACTATCGACATTTGTCCACTGACCCGATTCGACGACTTCCCTGATTAACTTTTCGTCTTCAAGAGCGAATCGCATCGAACGAACCATGTGGTTAACCTCAATGTCGTATTGATCGACATTGCTAAGGTAGCACTGCAACACCTCTGAAAGCGACCGATGTCCGCCATTCATACCAGCCCATAGTCGTCCGGCTTCATCGGCGGTGGAGGGTCCAATCGCCATTTTTCCAACCAGGTGGTCATTGTTCTTCTCCCGCAGAAAGAGAAACGCCCGATTGAATCCAAGCCCTTCCTTACAAGTAGCCGCAGCCAGAATAATCCGCAGGATCTCTTCTGAACGCATGGTTGAATGCAGCGCTTGCGATATCTCTTCGATGATTTTCAACTCGCGTAAATGCCGCTCGACCTTCGCAGTTGCCTCGCTTGACTCGGTCAAATCATAAATGATGCCGGTTGTCTCTTCAACCCGCGAGCGCGACAGCGACATCGACAAGTAGTAGATTCGCCCGCACCGGTTCGTAAATGTGAAGGGTTCAATCTGTGCGACGTTGCGCCCGGCAAATATCTCCTGCCAGTGCCGCTTGAGGTTGGTGTCAAACAGCGACTCCAGATCTTCTAATTTCGTACACAAGTCATGCGAGTAGTGTTCTGGATCAATCAACCGGTGGAAAGCGGGATTCGTGTAAACGATCTGCCCCTTTGCGTCGCCGGCGAATGCCGCCAGCGGCAAATTGTCAAACACCAAATGGCCAGGTTCTGATGATACTCCGCGATAATCGTCCGGCAATGACCCGTCCATACTGGTTATCTTTGACGCGCCAACTCGGCAAACGCGTCCGTTAGCTTGTCGGCGGCTTCCTGTTCGAGGTTGTCAAACATCTCTTTACGCTCGATGTACGACAGATACAGATTCGGATCGGCATCGGTAAAATCGAGATACTGCATCGTTGACGGACCCTGCTTTTTTACCTTCAACTTCTCGCTGACAACCAGTTTGCCGCGCAGACAATCTACGATACGGTACTCAATCTCCATGTGCGCTGTCACGCGTCGCTGCTTCGCAAAGAATGGCAGCGCGAATCCCTTCTCGACCCGCATCTCTTCGCGCTTGACATCACACCAAAGTACATATCTGTGTGCGCCGGCGACGCCGTGGTCAATGGCTTGTTGCTTATCAAAGCGGCCGCCGCTGACTTCGAGAAGTTCCCGTGCGTCTTCTGCCTCGGCAATCTCGATCCCGTTTTGTTCGGCAACTATGCTGTTCAACCGCTCCTGAAAGTTGCCGTCCGGCCAGCTTGAACCGCTTGAATTGACGATGATGATGACCGACTTATCGGCTTGCGCCAAAGCCAGTGACGACATCGCCATGATCAGCAGGCCGGCAACTGGTCCCGACCATCGATTATTCTTCATCTGAACTTTGCTCCATGCGCTCTTGCACCTTGCGGGCAAAGATGTACTTAAGCAGGAAGCGCTTTACCTTGGCGTCAAAACTCGAGATGACGCTGCCAATATTAGCGTTGCCGAAGATGGAATTCAATTCGGTCTCGGAACAGAATTCGACACCCACCAGATATCCGCCTTCGCCGTCGTCGTCGATACGCTTGACCTTGCCGGCGATTCCAGTAATCAAGTCGCTGCCTGCTAATTCAAAACTCATCGTCAGGTAGGTGCCTTCGGTCAAGTTCTGATCGACCACCATCAATACTCCGCCGCCCGACAAGTTGAGCATCGTGCCGTTGCGTTGGTTCTGAAGTGCTTCTTCCAGTGGACGGTCGATGTTCAACACACCGTAAGTCACCGGCGCTGCAATCTCCAGCCGGACGAATCTGCGCTTGCGCTCCTTGTAGAGCTGCAGCGGCTGCTTGATGACGAAGTTCTCGTCTTTTGAATGTGTTTCTTGTTTGCTCATTGTCTTCTCCTGTCTGATTAAATCAGCCCTCGTTTTTTGAGGGCTACTTGTTGTGCGAAAATGTAATTTAGTAGTGCTGTGCGCTGGGTTTCTGTAAATGACTGGAAGCGTTTAGGGACACGCTGCAACTGGCTGGTGGAAAGCAGCATCTGTTGCTCTTCCAGCGTGAATAATTCAACTCCATATTGGTGCCATCCGGGCTCCGATGATTCTTGCCTGCGGATCACGCCCAAAGCACATATGTCGCGATTCATCTCGGTGACACGCATCAAGACAAAGATCTTGTCCTTGGTCTCGGCTTCAAATCGCGTGTGGAAGAAAGCCCCATTGCCCGACAGATTCAGGCACTGCGCCTCAAATTCCCGCAGTGAATCCTCCTGGATCTTGCCCGCGAGCAAATCGTCAACAGGAATCAAGACCGCCGGCAAATCAACTGCGATTCGATAGTATCTGCGCCTCTGGTTCCGATCGAATGTGCGTGGCTTCGGAATAAGATAAGTGTCTCGCCCCTGCGGATTCTTGCCGAGAATGGTCCCGTTGAACGTGTACGCCGAGTCCGGCTTGTAAAAGTATGCGGTGAAGTCCGTGCCTTCGGCAAACAGCGCGTCTCCCGAGATCAAGTTGGGTCGGTCGATGACCAGGTGTTGGTCAGTGACATCCTCCAGACGGGTACGGTATCTGCCCGTCTTTCCCTTCTCCTCGAACACCAACTCCAGTTTATCCCAGAGTTCAAGCATCCCTCCGACTGTGACCGCGCGCTCTTTCGTTCGTTCCACGATCAATTGCCTCGACTCGCCTCAAGGTTGCTCTTGCCCTGCGCTACGGCGAGATCGATGATCTTGCGCGCCAGCGCTGTACGGGTTTGGTCACCGCGGTTGTCGAATACAAACTGCTGGCCGGCCTTGATGGTATTGTTGAAGTAGAGCTTGGCCTCCGTGTTGCGGCCAATCCGACGCGACAACTCGGCAATCAAATACGTCGCCTGTATCTGCTGATTTCCAGGCTGGATTTCGTGGCCATCTTCGAGCGCACTCTTGTAAAATTCGATCGCGTACAACAGCGCTTCTTGCTCGTTGACCGGCGCATACTCCCAGCGCGACTTGACCTCGCGGATGAACTCCTCGAAGGAAGCAAACCCGCCATAGGCCACGGCCCCGCGTTCTGACTGCGGTGCGCTATCCAACCGCAGCCGCGAATTCTTTTCGACTGCTTGCGCCATTTCGCCGATTGCGCCATTGAGAGCGTTCTGCAATTCGTTGATGCGAGTTAGCTCTGATTTGAAGTTCTCCTGGACGGTAAGGAATTCAACATTCCCCGAACCGGATGGATTGTTCTTCGTAAACGCCTCATCGACCAGTTGTGAAATCGTATTGACGTTGAGGGTGAGATAATCGCGCGCCTGCTTTAGCTTGGCGTACGCCTTCTCGATATCGTAGGCAAAGTGCGAAGGATCATCGGCTGCCGCGACCGGAGCCTGCCCGAAATTCTCGCGATACAACCACGCAATGCGCAGATAGAAGCGTCCCAGGTCCAGCTTGCGCGGATGCTCCAGCAACAGTTCATCATATATCCCCAAGAGAAACTTGGTCACCGCCGTCGCAAAGGGATTGAGCTGCGGGTCGCGTGCCTGTCCCAGCATCTTCAGCACCGAACCGTCAACGGCAAGCGCCTCAAGATGACGCGTTTGTATCGGCTTGAGCCGATAGCTGCGAAACGCGTTGTCGTTTTTCCAGTCCTTAAATGCCTGATTGAATTCCCTCGTGTAAAGGCAGTTCTCGCATGTTGCCATGAAAAACAGCAGCGGGTTGTATACTTCGTATTTGGGGTTGCGCCATTGACGGCCGACCGGACAGAAATCCGTGTCGTGATCTTCCTCTATATATGCACCGACCTTGATGTTCTCGAATTCATTGATCGTTTTGCAGACCGGGCACTCAACCTTGGTCAGAAAAAACGGTGATTCCATGGCCATATTTGCCTACCTTCTCCTTAATCTTCCGTGTCTCTACTTCAGTTGACCCAGCAGTTCCAATTCCATAAACGAAATGCCAAGATTCTTTTCTATCTCTTCACGCCGGCTGCCCTGGCGATACATGCGCACGGCTTCTAAGTACTTTTCCGCCCGCGTCGCTTTTCTTGTCGTCGGTGCCGGAGGCGGCGGCGGTACGAAATTCCGCTGCGATTCATACTGCGCGACCAGATCAGGTTTGACCACGCGTGCCGATGGGGTACGAAGGTTGATCGGGGGTTCGTAAACTGGTTCGCGCTGAAGTTCGCGCGTCATCACCGGCGCTTCTTGCTCGGCCGCCTTCATGACGTACTGGGCGATCAGCGATCGAATTCTCTTCTCGCGGCGATAAAAGAAGATGGCAACAAAACTCACGATGATGATCGCGAATGCGCTATCCAATATCAGTCTCGCTACGCTCCATGTATCCATAATTGACTCCTATGTCAGCCGGTCACATCCAGACCGTTCTTCTTTTCCTTATCCGTGTCTTTCTCTTGCTTCTT
>CAUJJY010000110.1 GCA_963205155.1 Candidatus Zixiibacteriota bacterium
CGTTTTGTCATGGTTCTCCTGAAATCATTGGTTATTGTTACATTCTTCAAATCATAAGACCAGGTGACAGGCATCGTGCTCAAATTGAATACTGCGCCAAATGTCTGCAAAGTACGTACTACCGTGAGAGGTAGAATTAAGAACTATGCCAAAGATCCAATCCGTCGGATGCGCTCTTCCCCCGCATCGACTAACACAGAGCCAAATCCGCGACTTTGTTGAAGCGCGATTTTCGGGTTCAACGCTGCCGATCGACAGGCTGCTCGAAGTGTTCAAGAATGCCGAAATCGACGAGCGCTACTTTTCGGTGCCAATTGATTGGTACAGAGAAGAAAAGAGTTTTGAGGAGAAAAATCAAGTCTATATCGATTCATGCAATTCGCTGGGAGTGGAGTGCGCCAACCGTTGTCTGGCCGATGCAGGTATTACGCCGCGCGACATAGATTATATCATTTTCGTTTCGACTACAGGTTTGGCGACGCCGTCGATCGATGCGAGACTAATCAATCTCCTGGGGATGCGCAATGATATCAGACGCACACCCGTATGGGGCCTTGGCTGTGCCGGCGGCGCGGCTGGAATTTCGCAGGCTTATCATTATTTGCTCGGGCATCCAAAGGAGCGCGTTCTGCTTGTTGCGGTCGAACTTTGCGGATTGACCTTTCAGCAAAACGATTTGAGTCGAAGCAATTTCGTCGCTACTGCCCTGTTTGGCGAAGGCGCGGCAGCAGTATTGCTAATTGGTGATGAAGTCGATTGTACTGGTGTGGAGATTATTGGCACGCGTTCGACATTTTGGCCTGATTCGCTTGATGTCATGGGTTGGAATCTGATGAATTCGGGGCTGCAGGTGGTTTTTAGCCAAAGCATTCCGCATATAGTAGAGACGCGCGCCAGAGAAAATATCGAAGCGTTTTTGCAGGAATACGGTCTGGAATTGCCGGAGATTGAATACCAGATTTTCCACCCGGGCGGCGCAAAGGTAATTGATGCGTATGAGACTGCTTTACAAACAAGCAACGGTGCCCTGCAAATCTGCCGCGACACTTTGCGGCGGTACGGTAACATGTCGGCTGTTTCGGTGCTCTTCGTTTTAGAAGAACATCTGCGCCGATTTGAACGTGGCACCGGCAAGTACGGACTTATCTCCGCCCTTGGCCCCGGATTTTGTGCAGAAAACTTGTTAATAAAATTCTGAAAAAAACGTCGACAATCATCCCCCCGAAAAATCGCAATCGCTTATACTTGTGGAAGCGAAACCGACAGTGAATTCAACAAATTGTGCCGGATTTGCGTTGTGTTCTTGACTGCTTTCTAAAGCTGCCGGCAAGATCAGTCGAACTATCATCGGGAAGAAACAACACTGGATTGACGTGTGAAAAGCCCTAAGTACACTAAGAAGCCGATACCGCCAATCGAGCCACAGGGGATCGACAAGTGGTGGCTGCTCGGGATTGCTGCTTTAGCCGCTTGCGTGCGGATCGTATTTGCATTTCAGTCTATCGATGATCCGTTTCGGGGCCTGCTTTTTCTCGACTCGAAAGTTTACCATCTATTAGCAGTCGAAATCGCCTCGACCAACTTTTGGGGCAGCGAAGTGTTTTTCCGGGCTCCCCTCTTCCCTTATATTTTGGGGATTACATATAAGCTTTTTGGGGTTGGTGGTGTGGCAATTCAAGTGCTCCATTCGGTTCTTGGAATCGGCACGGCTTTACTAACCTATTTGATTGCTGAAATCCACTTTGACCGCCGCATCGCGCGAATAGCGGGATTGTGTGCCGCCGCCTATCCAACACTTTATTTCTTCGAGCTCTCGCTCATGCCGACTGCACTCGAGGTCTTCACTTTTACGGCTGCCATTTACTGCTTCAGTCGGTATGAAAAAAACCGCTCCAACCTCAACCTGACGATTGCCGGCGTCGTGTTGGCGCATGCGGCACTGACGCGGCCGACAATGCTTTCATTCTTGATTGTACTTCCGTTGTGGCTATGGCTACTGGATAGAAGCCAGGGGTGGAAAGTGATTGCACGCAGAATGGCGTGGGTCGTAGTGCCGGTGATGATTGTTGTTCTGCCGGTTACAATTCGCAACTATATGATTGAGCCCGAAGTGGTTTTGATCTCGTCTCAGGGCGGGGCGAATTTCTATATCGGCAACAATCAGCATTCAGATGGACAAACCGTCTCTTTCCCGTTCGGACAGACCCCGTTGAATCGTTACGAGGACCACATTTGGTCGGCATCTAAGTTCATTGCAGAATCAAGAACGCGGCACAAGCTGACTTCTGCCGAGATTTCTGAATATTGGTTTGATCAAGGTAAGAACTTTGTTACCGAGAGGCCGGGCGAAGCCATCGGATTGCTCCTCAAGAAGTCATACTTACTTTTCTGCGGAGAGGAGCTTTTCAACAACTCCAATCCCATTATGCCGCGAGAGTATTCGCAGTTGTACGCTCTCTCGATCTGGCAAAAAGGAATCAATTTCCCTTTTGGCGTAATCGCTCCGCTCTTCCTGATCGGATCGGTGCTCCTGTTGCGACAACAACACAAGCGATCGCTATTGCTGCTTTTTGTCTTTTCACAGATAGCCACGATTTCGTTGTTCTTCGTCAGTTCGCGATTCCGGCAGCCACTTATTCCGGTGATGATTGTGGTGGCGGTTTACGCCGGGTACGAATTCTTCAGGTGGCTCAAGTCCAAAAACTGGCGCCAGGTCGCAATATATGGGTCAGTACTGGTACTATTGGTGGCTGTGTTCAACCCACCGTTTGAGATTTCGAGCCGTCAGAATCGTTCCATGTATCGGGCATTGCTTGGCGGCGCGCTGGCTTCGCAGGAAAGATACCCGGAAGCTGTCGAGCAGTTGCGAGAGTCGATTAAGATCGCCGATGATAATGCGACGGCGTTTCAATTGCTGGGTAGTCTCTATGTCAAAAGCGGACAATTTGACCAGGCGCTGGCGGTTCTTCATCGGGCAGAGGAATTGGCGCCCGACGCCATTCAGACAAAGTCAGTTTTGGCACGCATCTACTATGACCGACAAGATTTTCGTCGTGCGCTGTCATACTTCGAAGCGGTCCTAAAGTCGGGAATGACGATGGAAAAATTCAATTTCTGGGCGGCGCGGTCGGCATTTGAGGTCGGGGAGATCGAAACTGCACGGCGCTTCATCGAGGCTGCTCTCAAAGAAAACCCGGCAGACAACGAAGCGCTCAAGTTGGAGAGCCTGATCAGGAGTTCTGGTTCTACTGAAAATCCAAAATGACCTGATGGTTCTTCCCCTTTCTTGGATTGATTTCCAAATGACAATTGTATAAACTCTCGGCGATAATGACACTAATCGTTTCGAATTATGGAGGAGAATTCATGAGATTTTTCATCAAGGGCATTCCGGCATTTGCGACAGTACTCGCTTTGACGTTATCTGCGGCGGCAATTGCTGAAGAAAAAGCTGACACCAAAGGTTCAACTGAACCGAAGATTCTCAAGGCCGAACCGGCTCAAGTTGCTCCGAAGGGAAAGCCGACCCTCCATATGGTTGGCGATACGGTCGTCACAACAAGCGGACTCAAGTACATTGATATCAGACCCGGTACCGGCGGCAGCCCCAAGGTTGGGCAAACGGTATCCGTGCATTATGTCGGCACGCTTCTAAACGGCCAGAAAGTCGACAGCTCGCGCGATCGAAATATACCGCTGGATTTTACCATCGGTTCGCCAAACATTATCAAGGGTTTGAATGAGGGAGTCCCGATGATGAAGATCGGCGGGTTACGCAAGCTGATTATCCCTCCCGATCTCGCCTACGGTGATAAAGGTCGGTCAGGAGTTCCTCCGAAGGCGACGCTTGTTTTTGAGATCGAACTTCTTGGCGTTAAGTAGCTGCGGGTTCTCCCAGTTGTGAAATGTAGGCATCAGCCCGGCTGGCGTTAAGACAGGCCAGCCGGGTTCTTTTTGCAGGACTTGACACAGGATCACTAAACATGTTTGGAAAGAAGAAGAAGATCATGAATACTGAAGGCGCAATCACACTGCCCAGCGGGCTGAAATACGTTGAAATCAAGGAAGGCACCGGTGCTTCGCCCAAGACTGGGCAGCTGGTTGAGGTTCATTATACCGGCTGGCTGGAAGATGGCGAAAAATTCGACAGCTCGAAGGATCGGGGCAGAACATTTGAGTTCATGATCGGCAAGGGCCGGGTCATCAAGGGTTGGGACGAGGGAGTCGCCACAATGAAGGTCGGCGGAACAAGGAAGTTGATCATCCCATCAAAGTTAGGTTACGGGAGCCAAGGCGCCGGGAACGTGATTCCTCCGGATGCGACTTTGATCTTCGAAGTTGAACTAATCGGCATCACTTGATTGGAGTGATGCTTGGTCAGAACTTAAGTTTTATCAGCTCTCCACCACTACCGGCGGCGAAGACGTCGTGCCCGACGGCATCGATATCGACGAATCGGAACTTGTGGCTGACGGAGTCCATCACCCAGTTTCTACCATGATTGGCAGAGACGGCGAGGAAGCTGTTGCCGGCGATATAGACGCGGTCTGGTTCCGGGACTGCCAGACAAGTGAGCGGTTCGTCGGTCATCTTCAGTTTGTTCTGCCACGACCAACCACCATCGGTGGAATATCGCAGCAGTCCGTTGTCGCCAATCTCCCAGCCGTGTTGAACATCAATGAACAATAGCGCATTGGCGCCGGTGATCCGGCTGGCGATCTTGTCCCATGTTTGTCCGCCGTCGGTAGTGTAAACCAGAGACTCCTTACCCAGAATCCAGACATGATCGGTGGGAACGACATCGACATAATACAGTCCCTTGTGTTCGGTCTTGGTGAAGCTCCAGGTTACGCCTTCGTCAGAGGTAGTGCCAATAACGCCCATGCCCGAGAACTCTCCGGTATTGAAATTTCCGACAATAATCCCGAATTCATCTTTGGGGAATCCGATACTTGCCAAGTCCCAACCGGAGTCAGCGCCTACGGCGGACCAGCTGGCGCCGCCGTCGCCGGTACGCAACAACGTACCCTTTTCACCACAGACAAATCCGATTTCGTCGTCGAGGAAGTAAATGTCGGCCAGTCGACTACCGTCCCTGCCGCCGACCGGGAGGAACGACTTTCCGCCGTCGTTGGTTCGGTAGATCTTACCCGATGCCGTTATTGCACAGCCGTCCGAGTTGCTAACGAAGTCGATTCCGGTGACTTCCTCCCCCGTAACAATCGTATATGATTCAAACTGCAAAGGATCGTCAACACCGGACGAACAACCGGTCAGTGATATCAAAACCAGCGCCAGGATAGTTCCGGCTAATCTCTTCATTTGTCACTCCAATTCAAATAGCCCGTTTTTACTAATCGAATAAGCGTCGTTAGAGTCAAGCAAAAACTGATTGTCGAATCGGCTGTAATCATGCAAATTCGTTCGTGATGGCGACTGACATAGTATTGCAATTAGAGAGTTTTTCTTGTCGAAGAACACGATTGGATACCGCGACGGCTGGGCTTTCTTTAGCACTGCGGTCCGGCGAATTCCAATTTCTGCCGACGGCTCCGGGTTCAGATGCCACATTCCTGATTCCGTTGATCACAGGTGAAGAGAAACTCGTCACTGGAACGGGAACTCTCTTGGGCTACCCGCTGCAAAAAATATCGGCGCGGCGACGACGCCAATTATTGCAGCATACTGGCATACTTCCACATCAGGATTTCGCACCTACAGGAATTACTCTTGGCGATTTTTTGGCGATCCCGCTGCGCATTTCCGGAATGGCAGAGAGTCAGATCGGCAGCAGAGTGCGAAAGGCATTGATAGAGAATGAGCTGTTACTCCAGACGCATGAGCCCATGTGCACGCTCAAGCCCTCTCAATTACGACTTGCCGCTCTTGCACAGGCATTGATCAAATCACCCCGGCTCATCATTGCCGAGTTTCGGAGCGACGACTTCGACCGGCAAGTAACGACGCAGATTCTGCAGAAGTATGCTTCTCATGGCGGCGCAGTTCTGGCCATGGTTGACAACACATTTTCAACGCCAACCGCGCGAACAGAGAACTCGGTCGGAAGCGAGGTCCATGCCACACCCTGAAACTGGAGGCAAAGGCGTCTCCGTAATTACGGCGCTATTATTATTGAGCCTAATCATCCTGCCTTTCGGATTGACGATACTGGTCGA
>CAUJJY010000111.1 GCA_963205155.1 Candidatus Zixiibacteriota bacterium
AATATTTCGAGTGTATTCTTTTCGCCAATGAAGAGCTTGCTATTTGAACCCCCTCCATTAAATCTAACGACTACGTTATCTGTCAGTGCCACAGCGGATGACGACTGCAATTTGAACTCCTCAATTGCAGTCGTTAACGAACGTTTTAAAAAATGTTGATACACTGCATGCAACTCACCACTAACCTTCTTGTACTCATCTTGGCACAGGACGCTCGATGTTAGTAAGAGAAATGTGACCAAACCGAGAAATAGTGTTCTCATTTTCAACGAACTTTCACTTGGCTCATAAAATTGGTTTGTGGCACAAAACCCCAAGTGGTTTTGACCTACTCACTCAAACAACATTGCCACTATCCACGGAAATAATCACCTTCCCCCTCGTGTGCCCTTTCTCAACATGGCGGATCGCTTCAGGAACTTCACTCAAAGGAAACTTCTGTTCAATAACCGGCACGATCTTGCCGGACTCCAAGAGCTCTTTTAAGAACTCTAAATCTGACTGCTTAATTCTCGCCATGAACGAGACGAGCTTTCTTTTCGCCATCAAAGCAATGAGAGGATTGAGAACGAGCGACAGCAAGATTCGCAGTGAAGATGAGGAATCGCCGCCGACAATAACATAAATTCCATTTGGCTTCAGAGCGCGCAACGACTCTCTGATGGATTGAAACGCCGCGTTGTCGAGGATCAGATCGTACTTCGTTTCGCTCTTCCAGAAGGCTTCTTTCGTGTAGTCGATCACATGGTCGGCGCCAACCGACTTGACCATCTCCAGATTCTTCGTGCTGCAAACTCCGGTCACTTGAGCGCCAAACGCCTTGGCGATTTGCACCGCAAATGTGCCCACGCCACCCGATGCGCCGTTGATCAACACGGCCTGCCCCGACTGGATTTTTCCGTGATCGCGTAAGCCTTGCAGTGCCGTGATTCCTGCGACCGGTACTGCGGCACATTGCTCGAATGTGACGTTTGCCGGTTTCAACACCAACTTATCTTCACGCATACATGCGTATTCTGCGAATCCTGCCGTTCCGGCACCGAACACCGCATCGCCCACTTTGAACTTGGTCACATCTTTGCCAACAGCCTCTATGCGTCCGGCAATGTCGGTCCCGAGCAGTTGTTGTTTCGGCGTAAAAATTCCAAATCCCATCAGCCGAATCAGAAACGGCTCACCACGCAGAAGATGCCAGTCAAGCGGGTTTACGGATGCCGCACAGACTCTTACCAGTACCTGATTGTCCTTTGGAATGGGCTTATCAATCTCGCGCAGTTCCAGTACATCCGGCGATCCGTATTTGGTGCGGACAATTGCTTTCAAAGATAACTCCGAAATCTAAGATCCCCTTCTCGAGAGACTGTTGAAAAATTCGAACTTTGTCATTCTGAGCGTAGCGAAGAATCTGTTAGTTGTTCAATAACAGAGAGAGCAGATCCTTCGCCTGCGTAGCGGCTCAGGATGACAGAATCGGTGGCTTTATCAACACTCTCTCGAGACGGGGTGTGTTTTTATTGCAACTAACGCCTTCGGCCTGATGTCAAAACCACAAGGGTTTTGACCTACTAACAAACGTCGGGTTTGATGCCTCGCGACAAACCCGACTTACAATTGACTGTGTGAGGCCCCCTACTCCTTAATCTCTTTCGCCGCCATCTTGCGATAATGATCGATAAACGGCGTGAACAGGTCTATCGGGAACGGGAAGATCAACGTCGAATTCTTCTCGGTTGCGACCTCGGTCAATGTCTGCAAGTAACGCAACTGCAGTGTATAGCTCGAGGTCTCCATCACCTTGCCGGCGTCGGCGAGCTTCTGCGCCGCCTGGTACTCGCCCTCGGCGTGAATGATCTTGGACCTGCGTTCGCGTTCGGCCTCGGCCTGCTTGGCGATCGCGCGGGTCATTTCTGCCGGCAGATCGACGTTCTTCACTTCGACCACGGTAACCTTGACTCCCCACGGCTCGGTTTGATCATCGATAATCTTCTGTAGCTTCTTGTTGATCTCATCGCGCGCCGAAAGCAGATCATCCAAATCGACCTGTCCCAGCACCGAGCGCAATGTGGTCTGGGCAATCATCGACGTCGCATAGAAATAATCCTCAACATTGACAATCGCCTTTTGTGGCTCCATCACCTGAAAATAGACGACAGCGTTGACTTTCAGCGTGACGTTGTCACGCGTGATGACATCCTGCGGCGGCACGTCCATTGTGTAAGTCCGCAGCGACACCTTAACCATGCGGTCAACCAATGGTATCAGCAGAATGAGGCCGGGGCCCTTGACGCCGATCATGCGGCCAAGCCGGAAAATCACGCCGCGCTCATACTCTTGAAGTATCCGGATCGCATTCATGAGAATGAACAATGCGAAGAGTACGACTACAATTAACGGAACTGCACCTGCAAACATTTATCCCTCCCTGGGAGTTGAGACTTTAGCCACTTTCAGAATCTGATTATGTCCCGACACGATCGTCACTGGTTCGCCTTTTTCAATGATCTCATCGGCTACGGCTTTCCACAATGCGCCCGCGACGTAGACCATCCCCTCCTTTTCGATCCGCTCCGAGACTTTGCCCATCTGCCCGATGAGGCCTTCGAATCCCGTCAAGACCCGCTTACGCTGCGCCTTGACGACGTAGCCGACAACGAAGATGAGGAATCCGCCGATGCAAATTGTGATCGTGATAATGACACTCAACGACACTTTGAGCGCCGGTTCCGGACTGTCGATCAGGAACAGCCCGCCGAGAATCAGCGAAATGATGCCCCCGACCGAGAGCATTCCATAGCTGGTGACTTTGATCTCCAGCAGGAACAAGACGACGGCCAGCACAATCAGCGCCAGCCCGGCATAATTGATTGGTAGTGTTTGCATAGCATATAAGGCAATAATCAGACAAATTGCACCGACAACACCGGGCAAAATCGCACCCGGATTATATAGCTCGATTGCGAGCCCCAGTGTACCCAGCGAAAACAGTATGAAGATGATATTTGGGTTGGTGAGAACTTCGAGAACCGATTCGGAAAATGTCATTTCGACTTCTTCGTGCGTCGCCCCCGCGACTTTGAGCGTATCCTCGCTCTCCGGCATCGCCACTACCATGCCGTCGGCTTTGGTCAGCAACTCTTCGATGTCCTCGGCAAGGAAGTCGACGATATTCGAATCGACCGCTTCATAATAGGCAATGCTGGCGCCTTCGCGCACCGCCCGTTCCGCCCAGGTTTTGTTGCGGCCGCGCTTCTCTGCCGATCCCTGCAAATTGGCGACGGCGTCATTGACAATTTTCTTCACCAGCGCCGAATCCATTTTTTCACCGCCCATCGTCACCGGTGTTGCCGAACCGATATTGGTCGACGATGCCATCGCCGCGACGTGTGCAGCGTAGGTTATGTACACCCCCGCCGATGCCGCTCTTCCTCCCGAAGGCGCTACCCAGACAATAATCGGCACCTTGGAATTCATGAACGCCGTCGTAATGCGCAGAGTGGTTTCCATCACACCGCCCGGCGTGTTTAGCTTGATGACCAACGCCGCAGCCTGTTCGTCTTCCGCGATCTTGATCGCGCGTTCGACATGTTTGAGAGTGATCGGCCCGATGGCGCCGTCAACCGTCATCACTTTGACGACGGCGGCCTGCGACATATTGGCGAAGAGCAACAGTGTGGCGAAAAGCGCTACAATCGATGTTCGAAGTTTCATCATTCCACCTCACCTTATATACGTAATTTCTGACGCTCTAATCTGGAGAAAGTAGTAATCAAGGTCAACAAAAATCGAAGTACGGAGCAACAGGCGCGCCCTCTTTGTTTGCAATTGTAGGTCAGAGCCCCTTACCGAAATCTCCCGCTTATTAGAAGGTCTTTCCCGCAGACTTGCCAAACATCAAGCACTCAAGAGACCCGTTGCAGCAGTCGTTCCCCTCTTGAGAGAGGTGGCTCGAACGCCCGATCCGCCGCGGCGGAGAGGGCGGTCGAGACGGGGTGTGTAAACTGCCGCCTACGAATAGACAACTCACTTTGACAATCTAAAACTCCGCCACGCCAAATAAACTCGGATCAACCGTTCCCAATGGCTCGCGCGTTGGTAACAAGTATCCCAACGACTTGACCGAACCCGGATTGTCGGCCGTATCGTAGTCGACGATC
>CAUJJY010000112.1 GCA_963205155.1 Candidatus Zixiibacteriota bacterium
GAATTGGGGAAGGGACGGACATCGTCTCAAAAGAGATGTTCAGTTTCACCGATATGGGCGGAAGAAACCTCTCGTTGCGCCCGGAAGCCACCGCTTCGGTGGTGCGGGCATTTGTCGAGGAGTCGCTTGGCAAGAAGTCACCACTCAACAAAGTGTATTACATCGGCCCGATGTTTCGACAAGAGAAACCGCAGAAAGGGCGCCAGCGGCAGTTTCACCAATTTGGCGCCGAGGCGATTGGCTCAAGCGATCCCAAGATAGACGCCGAGATTATTGCTATCAGTGTCCAGATCTTAAGGAATTGCGGCATCAGTCAATTCGAGGTTGCGATCAACTCGGTCGCAACACCGGAGATTCGAGCCAGACATCGCCTTGAGCTGCTGAAATTCGTTCAGCCGAAGGCGGAGAGATTTCCAGCAGTTGACCGCGAAAAGATCGAGCGCAATCCGTTGCGTTTGTTTGATAGCAAGGAGCAGCTTACTCGATCGCTCATGACCGATGCTCCGCTGTTAGAGCAATTCTACGACGATGATGTCAGACGTGATTTTGATCAGGTTATGACATCTTTGGAAAAGCTCAATATTGCATATACCGTTGATCCGCGCCTGGTCAGGGGTCTGGATTACTATACCCGTACCGCATTTGAAATTCGTTCGAGTCTGTTGGGGGCACAGGATGCACTCTCCGGCGGCGGGCGTTATGATCTCCTGATTCAGGAACTTGGCGGCGACCCAACGCCGGCGGTCGGATTTGCCGCGGGCATGGAGCGGACGCTCCTTGCTATGGATGCAACAGGAAACAAAGGCTTCACCGAAAGGCCGCTCGACATTTTCATAGTCGCGGTGAATTCTGACGAGCGTGTTGAAGCCGCAACCCTGGCGGGTAAACTGCGCGATGCCGGATTAGCGGTCGATTTGGATTACTTAGACCGATCACAGAAATCGCAGATGAAAGAGGCGTCGCGGCAGAATTCGCGGTTTGCGATCTTCGTGTTTACTGACGACTTGAAAGACAATCATTACACGATCAAGAACATGGCGACGACGGAACAGCAGAAACTGCCGTATGAGGGTATTCTGCGGGTGATACTGTCGATCTAGTTAGCGAACGAGGGCTTCAGAAGAACATCGGTCCCTGCTCCTTGGCGAGAGCAGGGACCGTTTGATTTGCGGTTGTCCGGGTCTCGATCTTAGAATCTGAACGGACTTAGTTTAAACTCAAAACGCGGCGTGACGCTGGTGCTATTCCAATTCACTGTCGTAGCAATGCGTTCATAAGCGCAGTTTTCCTGCATATCACGCTCCAAGTAGTAATCCAAAAACGAATTCACTCGCGGTTGGACTTCCTGACGGTCAATCTGGTAGCCAATGATTCGAGCACTTTCTGTCCATACATAATAATCGAGCCGAAGATTGCTGACATCTATCCGGTGTTCCCACTGACGGTAATTCAAGTCACGTCCGTACCGATAGTTGATCATCTGCAGGCTGCGCAACGAGTCTCCGAGCGGACTGAAGTGTGCCCTCACGTAAATGCTGTCATGATACGGCCATTCACCGTACTCCCAGGATCCTTTGATGGTAACAACATCGCCATTCCAAACCGGTTTGGGCGAAGTCGCATCTCCGCTCCAATTATGAACGACGAAGGTAGTTGTCGGGTCATATGTGATCTCCGAACAAGTAATGGCATACGACATTGCGGCATCGAAGCGAAGAAAGAAATATACGCCAGACTTTAGTTTCTGCATGACTGAATAGGCAACGGTAACGGTATCGCGTGCCGTAGTATCGGCGCGGGCGACGCATTCGACGCGGCACAAGCCAGCAAACCAATAGCCGCCGATGACGCGGACGTAGTTGTTTCGGATCTGCGAAACCCATCCGGGGCTAGGAGAATCGCCGTATGGAAGCACTCGCCAATAGACGGACGAGTCAAGTGTGCCAGTGACCTGTGCATAGACGAGGACCGTATCACCTATGTACCGAAACAGGCTATCTTGGTCGAGCACTACGCGAATGGTTGCCGTTCGAAACGGGAAGGAATTTGTAGTTTCAGTGCCTACAGTCACCACCACGCTTCCCGAAGTATATCCAACAGGGACTGTTGCCGTAATTACTGAATCACTCCATGAACTTACCGATGCAGGAAAACCGCCAAATGTGACAGTGCTCGTCGACTGCTGTTCACCGAATCCAACCCCACGCACTTTGACATTACTACCCACTGTCGCTTCCGGAGGATCAATCGATGTAATTCGCAGCGCGTTCCACAGCACCAGGTCAGAATGCCCCTGATTCCAGATCGACACCCAGCGGAGATCGGTCGGATCCCAATAGGTGTTGTCGATACGCGGCGCATGATCCCGCCAATATGAAAGCTCCATTGGACTTAACTCGGTAGTGTCGCAGAGATCGTGATAGAGATGTTGCGCCCACATTGCGTTCCACGACGTGTAAACAGACCAGTCAAAGCCGACGCAGGCTCCGGCACCGGCGACATTGATTAGCGTATCCTGCCAGTTGCC
The DNA here is from genome assembly GCA_963205155.1 of Candidatus Zixiibacteriota bacterium. Taxonomy (GTDB): domain Bacteria; phylum Zixibacteria; class MSB-5A5; order CAIYYT01; family CAIYYT01; genus JADJGC01. Next base: position 2,528 of record CAUJJY010000112.1, read on the forward strand.
CAGCCAGCTGTAGCAGAATCCGAGATAGACAAAGGTTGTATCATCGTGAAATGAATTATTGTGCGCCACAAAGGATGGGCTGACAAAATACCTATTCGCTGCGTTATACACGACGATTGGAATCCGACCCGCCTTGATGTTGCTGAAATACTTTGTAGTGGTCGCAGCGGTAGCGATTTCTCCGGTCATTAAGTACACTTCCTTGATATCTGCGGAATTAGGCCAAGCCATACCATGCGAGTAGATATGGACGACTCCGTATCCCGAGAGTGAGGCAAACTTCTCCACCGTGCATTGGTTGTTGGTAAAGACCTCGAAGTTCGAGTAACCGGTTTTGGCAAAACCGGCGTTTGCCTGCGCAATCAAAGGGTTTGCGTGGGCTTGGCGTTCAAAGTAGTGCGGATTGAGGAAGATTGTCTTGTTGGAGACAGGGCGATGATTCTCATACGAAGTGGAAGTGGGAGATGTCGAGTTTCCTTTAGTGGTCGGTGCAGTCGGGGCGGTGCCGCCAATATCGAGCGGATCCAGCAACACGCCGCCACGCATACCGTTCTTATATTCGACAACCACGCCCTGATCGTTCGCGACTGCGCTCAAGACGTTTACGGTATCGGACTCAAACAGCTTGACCAAGGAGTCCTTGACAGCTGTCGTATCCAGAGACGTGAACATTTCTTCCAGGTCGTTACCGAGAGACTCCTGAATACTGAGGATGTTCTCGATGCGTGCAAGCTCCTGCTGCTGATCATTGTTGTTGTTATCCGAGCCTTTGTCCCCACCGGAACAGCCAATCATTGTGCATGTAAGTGAGGCGGCAAGGAGTGCAAAGAGTAGACGTTTCACAGGTAACCTCCGAAGTTGTGTATTCCGAATAATATATCGGAACCCCGGAGGTTAATAGAGATATTTAAGGAGATTTTTCTTACTAAAAACGAAACTAAGGTCTGCGTTGTGTCGACGAGATAGAGCGGGGGAGATGCCGCCTCTTTCGTTGAATGAGCAGGCTAGTAACGGCTAATCAAAAGGTCAGCAGGGAAATTAGTTGCCGAATCCTTCTGAAGACCTGCGGATATTCTCGATGACTTCACCGTAATACGGCTTTTCCTTGAGGCTGGCGTAGGCGCCGGGGAAGAGAACGATTGTAATTTCCGCACCCATCTCGGAAAAATTGTTCATGATGACAGAAAAGCGCTGACCATTGGGGAGACGCGTATTGTCAATCATCGGGAAGTCGTAAAAACCGGTGCTGAAAGAAACGTTTTTCGAAACGGGATCGCCCTGCCCGTTTTGACTGCGAATCGTGACATCGAGGCGCAACTCTTTAGCCTCGCGATCGACATCGGTAACATCGACGACCAATGTCGTAGAAACACTATCGAGTTCAAACTCCGCCGGCTCAAGTGCAACGCCCTCAAATTCGCCCTCAAGATTCACGGCCCAGTCCTTCTTGACGCCGACACCCTCGAGCACCACCATTTGCTTCTTGGTAATCTCCCTCGCCACCCGTTCTAGTCGGCGCTGAAATGCCAAATATCGTTCGAGTGAATCGGGCCGCGCCTCGTGTTTCAGGCGCTCGGAAATACTCTGCCTTAAATCAGTGAAGAGCGGCTTTAGATTGAGAGATTCATGGAAGTTATAGGCGAGCAATTCCAGATTGAGAACTGCCGCACCGATTGTTGACTCCTGCGGGCGCAGGAACGTCCCGATGATCGACACAAACATATCCTTGCGCAGAGCACTTTCGGACTGCTCGCGGTTGCTCATTAGTTCAGAATAAAGCCGCGTATTAGCGTCAAGCGACTGTTGACGCTCGAGGTATTGCGAGGTAAAGAAGCCAAGAAGCGTTATAGCAATGGCCGTGAACAGCCCGCCGAGGGGCTGTAAGATAATGGTGAGTTTATCCCAGAAATCGCGCTTCTTGTTCTCCACCGACTACTTCCTCTTCAAGGCGTACTTGCCGTCCTTGTCCTTCTCCAAAACGAGGTCGTAACGCGTCGCATTGGCGTAGGAAAAGACCTCAAGGGTCGGTGCTTGCTTGTCAATGTGCACAGTCAGAATGCACTTACCCTCTTCCTTGACATTCAGTCGATAGGCACCGAACTTGTCGGCGGCGGAAGAGTCGATCACGACTGGCGTCGGAGCCGGTTTGCCGGCCTCGGCCGCCTTGAGCGGAGCAGAAATCGTAACTTTGACGCCTTCAGCAATTGGCTTGTCACCCATCTTTATATCGCCGAATATCCGCCCGGCCAGAAGCTGGGACAGCGGCAATAAGACTATCGCGAGTATGATGATAAAACGAAACATTTGTATCTCCTTCACTTTTCCCCTATTAAACAATCGATGTTGACCATTGTATCCAAGGAAAATTTTGTGCCGGCACTGGTTTGAGTGATCAGGTCGCATTTCGCCCAGTATGTGGTACTAGTGTTTAAGCGACAGAAAATATTGCTGAAATCGTGTTGAGGCAGTCAGTTCGGGGTGAAATGAGGTCGCGATAACATTGCCTTGGCGTACTATCACCGTTTCATTTCGACAACTGCCAAGTCTCACTACCTCTGCACCGATATTCGTAATCTTGGGTGCACGTATGAACACCATTTCCAGAGGCTCCGGTTTGGCGCCGAATGTGACTTGACCAACATCGATAAACGAATCGAATTGGCGGCCATAGCCATTGCGTTCAATTGTAATGTCCAGAAGTGAAAGGGGAGATATTGTCCGGTCGTTAACGACGTGAGTTGCCAGCAAGATCATTCCAGCGCAGGTTCCCCAGACGGGCCGATTTGATGCGAATCTCTTGATTGGCTCGGCTAATTGCGTCGACTTGACGAACCGGTCAATTACGGAAGACTCGCCACCGGGGATTACAAGATACTCGCAGGCTTCGAGCTGTGATGGCGATTTGACCAATCGCGTCTCGCACTTAAGCTTGGCGAAAGCCTGCTCATGCTTAGCGAAGTCCCCCTGAAATGCGAGTATTCCGACTATCGGCTTGGCGATCATCTGTACTGGAGCAGTTCTTCCTTGGGAAGTTTGCTGATCTCAAGCCCTGGCATCGCATCTCCCAAAGCGCGGGACGCTTCAAGGACAATTGCCGGGTCGTCATAATGCGTGGTTGCCGTCACAACAGCTCGCGCTAATCGTGCCGGATCGGACGACTTGAAGATACCCGAACCAACAAAAACCGCTTGCGCTCCAAGCTTCATGCAAAGCACGGCATCCGCCGGTGTGGCGATTCCACCAGCCGCGAAGTTGGGAACAGTGAGATTTTGCAGATCGGCTGTCCTTTTGACCAGGTCGACCGGCACACGATATTCCTTGGCCATCTTCTTGAGTTTTTCTTTGTCCATCTTCTTGAGCGCGTGAATCTCGCCGTAAATCTGGCGCAAGTGGCGAACAGCTTCAACGAAATTCCCGGAACCGGCTACACCCTTGGTGCGAATCATCGCAGCACCTTCGTGGATGCGGCGGAGAGCCTCTCCGAGATTGCGGCATCCGCAAACAAACGGGATCTTGAACGGGTGCTTGTCAATGTGGTGTTCTTCGTCAGCCGGTGTGAGAACTTCCGACTCGTCGATATAATCAACTTTGAGCTCCTGAAGTAATTCGGCTTCGACAAAGTGACCGATGCGGCACTTGGCCATTACAGGAATTTGAACGGTTGCCTGAATTTCTTCGATTTTCTCGACAGGTGACATTCTGGCAACACCGCCAGCTTTGCGAATGTCGGCGGGGACGCGTTCGAGAGCCATGACAGCGACGGCGCCGGCATCTTCGGCAATTTTTGCCTGCTCGGCGTTGGTGACATCCATGATGACGCCGCCTTTAAGCATCTCTGCCAGGCCGACTTTCAAAACATATTCTTTATTATCCATGATTCACACCTCATATCAAAAATGCAACCGGCGTCTCGAAAGCCGCAAAGCTATCTTCGGTCAATAACTAACCGGATATAGTCACCTTATATACGAGGATAAGTTGAAAAAGGCAAGCCGACTTAGACAATTAGTGGATTGACGTAGATAGCTGAATCGCGACCATTTCGTCGTCGAGTAGGGAGTGGTCGTTTGACCGTACAATCTGGGTTACTATTTTGAGAGTGACTGCTTCGTTGACCCTGTGCCCAACACCTAACTCAAAGCGATTCAATGGGTAATCCCAGTCTTGCTTGCCGACATCGCCGCCGAAATCGTGTTCAGAGAAGCGGATCCCTTCGGCCCGGCCAGCCACATACCACTGTGGCGCGAGTTTGTAGCGAGCATCAACGTAGGCGCTGTAAGCATCAAGATTGCCATATACTGGGTGTTCCCAGCGAGCAACGAACGCCTCGCCATACATCTCCAGCATTCCATAGTCATAATGGGCTCCGATGCCACCGCCAAGGTTGAGATACTCTTCGGCATCCTCTTGTTCGAAGGGAGTATAAAAATCCGATACATCGGAAAGGTAAGGTCCGGCGAATCCAGAAAATTGCAGACTAAACACCGGTGAGAAGTAGAGCCCCAGCCTAGTCGTCATTTGCGGCAAGTCTTTTTCACGTTGAGTCCTCGGCGCCGAGATAGATCCGCTCAATGCGCCGACTGACCAATCGACCATGCCGATTGCGCCAAAGACCTCAATGCCGGTATTCCAGCACGGATCATACATCATAGGAAGACCGTAATGCTTGAATCCCTTGCCGCGCGAGTCAAGGAGCTCTTGATTGTCATTCTGATCTGGGCCCGGACTCAACGCTGTATGATAGAGGTACATCAATGGCGAGCCGATAAGCGGATTTTTGTCCGAATACGTTCGCGGTCCCCATAGCCCCACCGGATTTGGAATCAGTCCGGCATGAATGTTTATGTCGCGTCCGCCGACCTTTGAAAGTCGAACATAGGCACCGTAAAGCTGGAATGAGGAGTTATTGACCAATACCTGGGTAAACACGCTCACCTTTTCCGTCGGCTGTGCGTCGAAGAAGATTCGCGCGCGGACGAAATCAAAATTAGAGAAGTTCTTAAATGTCTTGTTACTGCCATCAACGGCAGAATTATTGCGGACCACCAGATCGAGTTGACCGCTAACTTGGTACTGTGCTGAAGCCATTGCCGTTGTTGCCAGGATCACCAGGCACGCAGCATTTATGGAACGTCCGATTTTCATGCCGTTACTCCTTGTAAGAATGTCTCTTGAGGCAGCTGCTCGTTGATCAGCGACGCCGGGAGTCGGATTACGAAATGTGCGCCACGCTCTGACTGCGGAACGACCGACAGTTCACCGCCATGGTCAGCAATGATCTTGTGACTAATCGCCAGCCCAAGTCCAGTTCCACTTGATTTGCCATGCGTAATAAAAGGCTTGAAGATGTCTGCCACGATTTGTTCTGGAATTCCCGGTCCATCGTCCTGCACGTTGATAAAGAACCCGGCAGAATTTGTCTCTACCTTAACGGACACATTGTTTCCGGGCGCCAGAGCTTCGAAAGCGTTGTTCAGCAAATTGTCAATGACGCGCCGAAACTTGTGAGGGTCAATAGAGGCGCCGAATTCTGCATGTTCGGCGAGAGCCAATCCGATGCGTTGTTTTTCGAAGCGCTCGCGATGAAATTCGACCTGTTGGCGGATCGTCTGCATGAACCGAACGGTCTCGAGGTTGAGCGACTTGTTTCCGTGCGCATAATCAAGAAGATCCTGCGTCATGTTGACCATGCGTTGTACCTGGCTCTTGATACCAAGGCAGTAGCTTTCGCGCTTGGCTTCGCCGCCGAGTCCGTGAATGATAGCCTCGACCGACAAGGCAATAGCAGTCATCGGGCTCTTGAAATCGTGGATGATGCCTGCTGCCAGCTGACCGATTGTCGCCAGTCGTTCGGCATTGATCCGTTCTTCCTGCACACGCGCGATTGTCTCACGGTTGGTAATCAAGGTCTGGCGCATATTGTCAAAGCATGAAGCCAGATAACCCAATTCGTCGTTATTGAGCGGTTGAATTGGGCCTTCAAGTTGACCGGAGGAGATCTTCCCGGCCGCTTCGACAAGGTGATCGACTGCAGCTGTCAGCTTGGTTTCGGTAAACCGGTAGATGAACAACAGTGATACTATCGAGGCGGAGACTGTCAAGAGAATCAAGTAGAGCGAGATGTTGGCGATAGCAGGCTCCAACTGGGCATCGAGAGAGCGCACCAGGATCATTGACAAGCCGGGTGTTCCACCGAGACGATAGTCGCGCAAGAGGTGATCCTCTCCGCCGATGCTGATTGTGTACACTGTGCTGACGCTGCTATTGGTGCTTGATCGCAGAAAGTCAGAGATTTCCGGCGTTTTCTGCAAGGCTGGATCGGTCGCTGAAATGATTTCGTCGTTGGCAAGGAGCAGAATTTCGCTTCCGGTCAGGATCTTCAAACGGCGCAGCAGTTCCAGATTGATCTGGTAACCAACCAGCAATTTTCCCACCTGATATTGTTGTCCGAAACTAAGGGGTGTGGTCAAAGTCTGGTACACGTTGCTGCCCAAATAGCGATACTGCTCCTTATGGGCGTGTTCATACTTGTTGGCGTTCAGGGCGAGTTCGTCGTGCTGCACGATCGAAACTGCATTGTCTTCGGCAAAGACGCGTCCGGCAGTGTCGGCAATGACAAAGATGTCAGCCTGCACCAAACTGCGAAAATTGGCAACTTCATGTTGGGCGGTAGTCGGATCACCCTCGGCAATTGCCGCCATGAAGCGCGGATCGGAGAGCATGATGTCGATTCCAGATTTCAACAGCGCGAATCGGCTCTGCAGGTAGTTGTCAAGCACCAGCTGGGCGGTTTCGATTTCCTGCGAAAAGTGGTATGTATACTGCTGCTTGATGACATTGCGGACAATCAGAAACACCAAGATCGCACCGACAACGATGATGCCGGTCACGTAGTATTGAAATTTCCTGCCGATTGAAATCCGCATCGTTACTTCACATTCACGACGATCGAGTCCGCGGCCGGAACCGTTATTGGTAGCTCCGATTCCGGCGCTTGTTCCTGCCAAATCTTCAGCGTGTATTCACCCGCCGGAACGTTGGGTATACGAAATCTGCCATCAGCGGTGACTGACGCAAAGTAGGGTTGATCGAGTACGAGAATATGAGCGCGCATCGACGAATGAATCTCGCAGAAGACTTTGACCAGGCCGGGCGTGTCGAAAGTCACGGACTTAGAGTGGCCCTTTGGATAGCGTCCCAGATCGAATTTCTTGGCTTTGGAATATGAGAAGACATTATGAAAGACGGGGTCAAGATTGGGAAAATCCACGGTCGTGCCGACCAAAATCGGGAGAACCTCCGGCTCGAAGTACTGATCTTTCTGCACCATTTGCGGATGTTCCTGCGGAGGTGTCGCGTCAGTTTTTGGTCCGCCGATTAGGTAGACCACCGCTGCACTTACGGTCCGCTTGCTCGTGGCGCTCGCTAGGTCTACGGCGTCCCGTCCGGTATAACGATTGACGGGCGTGTTTGGCTGCCGAAAAGGGGTCAATGTAATCTGTCCGACAACCGTTCCGGCCGATACGGGATTGTCCAAGGCGGTTATCAAAAGAATCGCGATGAAACATTTTAGCATTGGTCGTCCTCTACATTTGTTGTCGGACGAGCGGTAATTTTATTGACTATATAGGTCCAACTTAGCGTGTTGATTGCGCTTCGGCTGTTACAAAGTCGGCTACCGGCCGGGACGTCGGTTGTTTCACTTTGAGCCGTGGAGAATTCTCACAAATTGCAGGCGGGCAGGTAGTGTTTGCAAATCAGCTATCAACCGATTAGTCTACAACAGGGGAAAAGGTCAGTCATAAAATGTGCGGAATCTGCGGAGTATACAATTTTCAGAGTAGCAGTGCGGTCGAGGCAGAAATACTTGACCGCATGAGCGATCGCTTGGCACATCGCGGTCCAGACGACGCCGGGAACTATGTATCTCCTGATCGCAAGCTGGGTTTGGCGCATCGCCGGCTCTCGATTATCGATCTCACCTCGTCCGGTCATCAGCCCATGGCCGATCCCTCGGGGAAGTGGCAGATCGTTTTTAATGGTGAAATCTATAATCACCTGGACTTGCGTTGCGCCCTTGAACAGAAGGGATATCCCTACCGTTCGCATTCTGACACGGAGACAGTGCTTCATCTCTTTCGCGAGTACGGGATTGAAGCGCTCAAGCAACTGCGGGGAATGTTCGCCCTGGCAATTTGGGATGAAAATCGCCGCGAGTTAACCTTGGCGCGCGACCGCATCGGTATTAAACCGCTCTACTATACTATTCAAAATGGCATACTGATTTTCGCTTCGGAAATCAAAGCTATCCTCGCGCACCCGCTCGTGTCACCAGCTCTCGATCCCGAGGCACTTTATCACTACTTGACCTTAGCGGCTGCTCCGGCGCCGCTGACAATGTTTGCCGGAATCAAGAAGTTACCGGCAGGTTATTGGATGCGCATCGACGGCAATGGCAAGGTCACCTATACTCGTTGGTGGGATGCGATTCGCAATCAGCCAACACTCGATGGCGATGAGACAACTATTGCCCAAGGGATACTCACTCACCTTCGCGATGCCGTGAAATCGCACATGATTTCCGATGTGCCATTTGGAGTGTTCCTGTCGGGTGGAATCGATTCCACGACGAATGTTGCGTTGATGTCGGAACTGATGGACCGGCCGGTGCAGTCCTTTTCCGTCAGAATCGCCGGGCAAGATCAGTTCAATGAATTCGAATATGCGCGGCGTATGGCTAAGCATTTCCATTGCGACCACCACGAAGGAGAGATTGACGACCGGCATTTCATCTCCCTGTTTGAACAACTTGCCTACTTGCAGGATGAACCGCTGGCTGATCCGGTTTGCGTTCCGCTCTATTATGTTTCACAATTGGCGCGGCAACACGGAGTGCCGGTGATTCAGGTAGGCGAAGG
>CAUJJY010000113.1 GCA_963205155.1 Candidatus Zixiibacteriota bacterium
TGGCGGTACTGTTGAAATCAAAGACGGCACCGGTACCTACCGCAACATGAAAAATGCCGATAATACTTGGCTCGATGCGACAGATGCAGATTGGGTCAACAAGTCGATCGACCGCTGGGACGGCCGTGTCGAGGATAAGAATCACGGCATGACCGAACTGAAGCTGCCGGTGGTAGCTTCAGGCGAGCCGATGGATATGATTGGCCGTGCCGGTTCAGACAATACGGACAGTTATGAACACAAGGCTGGACTAAAGATTCTCGATGGTCAGGTTATGTGGCGCCGCCCCGATTCCAGCTGGCAGAATGTTACGGCAGACTTCACGGCCGCCGGTATCCTGACCCAGTCAACGTTCCGTGATGGACGCGAGAACAAAGATGTTGTCTCGTACGATCTCGATATTGCTAAGCTCAATACTTCGACGTATTGGCCGGACGGCGGAATCATCTATTCAGCAAACGCTATATCCGGCAGCCTCGTTGCAACCCGACTTAGAAACGGTTCGGAGTTGAAAGAAGGGCTTACCGTTGCTTCGGAGAATCCTGTGTACACGCTTGGCAATTACAATTCCGTAAATAAGAAGCCGGCTTCAATCATGGCCGACGCGTTTACGGTACTCTCGACAAACTGGACCGACGCCAATAGTTGGAGCGCTACCCGCACAGCCGCCGACACCAAGGTCAACGCCGCCTACATGACGGGAAATAAGGCGTCCGGAACCGGTGGCAATACCTACTCCGGCGGTTTTGAGAATCTTCCCCGCTTCCTTGAGAACTGGAGCGGTAAAAAGTTCACCTGGAAAGGTTCAGCGGTCGATCTTTGGTTATCCGAGATGGCAACTGGAACTTGGGGCGGTAGTTATTACAGCCCTCCGGATCGTGTGTGGGAATTTGATATCGACTTCTTGGATCCGACAAAGCTTCCTCCGGGAACGCCGCTGATCTCGATAGTGATGAAGACTTCCTGGCGTGAGATCACCGCGCCGAGCTTTGTCGAAAACTAATTTCACCCGTCATTCTTCCGTCCCTACCGGGGTGCGACAAGCGCCCCGGTTTCATTTTGTGCAAACTAGCAGAACCAAGAATCAGAACAAGGGCGCAATGGACACTTGATCAGAACTCTTGAAAGAAACAGGAGGTGGCTGTAAGGAGGAAGATACGGACTACGACTTGATACCGTAGCGATCGATGCGGTCGCGGAGCGTATTGCGCGAGATGCCGAGGGCTTCGGCGGCTTTGACCTGATTGTTGTGGAGGTGTTGGAGAGTGAACTCAATGAGAGCTTTTTCCACGGCTTCCTGGATATGCGCGTAAATCTGACCGTTGGAATTTGAGAAGATCTTGCCGTAGATCGGTTCAATAACCCGGCGGAACATTTGGTAGTAATTATCCTTCAGGGCGTCAAAGTCGATCTTCATGAGATCGCGGCGGTCTTTCGTGATAGGGAGATCTGCCGGCTCAAGCCAGCGGTTCTTACTCATCACGACCGCCGTGTGGATCGTATTTTCGAGTTCGCGCACGTTTCCGGGCCAGGAGTACTTGGAGAGTATTTTCATGGCTTCCGTGGTGACGCCTTCAATGTTCTTACCGCAGGCAGTGTTGTAGATCTTCAAGAAATGATTCGCGAGCAGGGCGATATCGTCGGAGCGTTCGCGCAGTGGCGGCAAGTACAGCGAGACTACCTTAAGGCGATAGAACAAGTCAACCCGGAACTTCCCTTCCTTGATACACGACACGAGGCTCTTGTTGGTCGCCGCTAGAACACGTACGTTTACGCGAAGGGTTTCTTCCCCCCCTACCCGCTCAAATTCTTGTTCCTGCAGGATGCGCAACAACTTGCTTTGCGTAGCGAGCGAGGTGTCAGCAATTTCGTCGAGGAAAATTGTTCCACCATTGGCGAGCTCGAACTTACCCATTTTCCGGGTATAGGCATTGGTGAATGCGCCCTTCTCATGTCCGAACAATTCTGACTCCAAGAGGGTTTCTGTTAGAGCGGCGCAATTCACCGAGAGGAATACATTCTTGGCGCGGTTGGAATTGCGGTGTATGGCGCGAGCCACCAGTTCCTTGCCGGTGCCGGACTCCCCAAAAATAAGTACGGCCGCGTCTGATTTCGCGACCTGTCCTATCATCTTTGCGATCTCCACGATCTCGTCCGACACGCCGATGATTTCGCGGTTCGGATCGAGGTCGGATTTGTGATCGTTGGGCATCGGCGCGTGGCCCTCGCGGATCGTCTTTGCGACTCCGTTGGGTTCGCGGGTAGCATTATGAATCGTCGACATCAGGCGCTCCATCTGGAACGGCTTGGTCACGTATTCGTAAGCGCCTTCCTTCATTGCCTGTATGGCGGAGTCAGTAGAGACATAGCCGGAAATGACGATGACCGGCGGGGCGTCCTCAATTTGCCGAATCTGCTTCAGTAAATCGAGTCCCGACTGCGACGGCAGGTTGACGTCAAGCAGGACAACGTCCGGCGTGTTCGAGCGGATAAACTCCACACTACCGGGTGCATCGGCCATGGTATCGACCCGAAATTCCTTGGGATCGAAAAAGCCGGTCAGGGATTCAGTTAAGCTTAAATCGTCATCAATGAGCAATATGCTCTTCATGTTACTCCTCTTCTCATATAATCGGCGGAGAGAGGCTTAACATTTACCCGCTTTTAGCGCTTGTCGCGGGTAATTTTGTATTTCTCGATGAGATCGTAGAGGGTGGTGCGGCTGGTGCCGAGATCGCGCGCCGCCTTGGTGACGTTCCAATTGTTTCGTTGTAGAGCCGCGCGAATGTGCGTGGTTTCCGCCTCCTCGCGAACTTCTTGAAGGGAGCGAGTTTCGCTGTCAGAAGCGGCGGCAAAGCCAAGGTCGACGGCGCCAATTCGGTTTGTTCCGGAAAGAATCACTGCCCGTTTGATACGATTTTCGAGTTCGCGAATATTCCCGGGCCACTCATAGCTGCAAAGGGACTGTAGTGCAGAGTTGGTAAACGTCAGATTAGTTTTCTTGTTCTCATTGCCGTAGGTTTTGAGCAAGTGTTCGGCAATCAATAGTATGTCATTTTCGCGGTCGCGCAGCGGCGGAAGCTCGATGTTGATTACCGAGAGCCGGTAATAGAGATCTTCGCGAAAACGCTTGCTGACGACCTCTTCTTCCAGGGATCGATTCGTCGCTGCGATAACGCGCACGTCGACTTGGATTGTGCTCTTGCCGCCCACGCGTTCGATGGTCTGGTCCTGAAGGAACCTAAGCAGCTTGACCTGCAGGGCCAGAGACAGTTCACCGATTTCGTCAAGGAACAGCGTGCCGTGATCAGCAGTTTCGAACTTACCGATCTTCTGGGCGACGGCGTCAGTGAATGAGCCGCGTTCGTGTCCAAACAGCTCCGACTCCAAGAGTGTCTCCGGGATGGCGCCACAATTGATCGTAATAAACGGCTTATCGCGTCGGTCGGATCGCTCGTGAATTGCTTTCGCGAT
>CAUJJY010000114.1 GCA_963205155.1 Candidatus Zixiibacteriota bacterium
AGCTCGGTAACTTTGATCACGTCATACCCCTGCTGAAAAATGTGTCGAGAAATATCGTTGTTGGGTGGGACGGGGGCAACGGGAATTTTGAGGGCGGGCAGACGCGGACGTCGGTCGCGCACAACAGATCCCTCGCTACGCTCGGGATGACAATTGATTATGGCAGGTCTCCGGGGAGACCTGCCCTACTACGTTAACTTGGGCTATTGTGCGGAGGAGACTAATCGCAGGCGGCGCAGGGCGCGGGGCCGCCGGCGAAGATGAAATTGATTAGCCAAACAGCGTCGGAGACAGTGGTAGTGCCGCTGCAATCGGGATCGCCGCCAGTGCCAGACGGTGCTGGGCCACCGGCAAAGATGTAGTTGATCAAGAAAACTACATCAGAGATGGTAACGGTACCGCTGCCGTCGGCATCGCCGCAGATACCGGAAGGCGGTCCCACGGTGATTGAATAGGAATAGAGGCGTTCCTGGGGAGGAACGCTGGAATCCTGCACTTTGAGCGTGAAGAAGAAGGTGGCTTCGTAGGTCGGGACGCCGCTGATCACGCCAACGGTGTCGCCCTCGAAGATAAGGCCGTATGGCAGGTCGCCGCCGTAGAAGCTCCAATAGTATGGTTCGACTCCGCCAACAGCTTCGAAATCTTGATGGTACGGTTCGCCAAGCGCGGCAGCGGCGCAGGTTGTTGTTGCGATGTGCATCGTAAACGGAACGCGCTGTGCCGTGCGCAGTATCCACTCCTGCGGATCAAACTGCAAATTGGTTACTGAATCGGGGAGGCTGACCGAATAGAATTGCGACCAGGCGTTATTAACGAAAATGGTATCGCGATTGCCGGTGGTGGTTATCAGCCGAGTCTTGATCGACATGCGGAAGAGGACGCCGCTTTCCTGGGTCTGTTCGATTGCGAATTCAAGTTTGAATCCGCCGTTGACGGTGTCGCGACGGCACTGCCAGGAGTAATCGTAATCAGGGTGGCCATCGCCGTAGATCCACTGATTGAAGAACCAAGTCATATCAGTACCGACGCTACTGGAGATGGATGCAGCAAGATCTTGCGTGGTTGCCGAGCCATAGCGGAAGGACGATGAAGTCCAATCTTTGATGGCGCTGAAGAATGTCGAATCGCCGAGCACACCCCGCAACATGTGAACCACCCAGGCGCCTTTGTGGTAAGAGAGATTGCCATCGAAGATAGTTTGGGTAAGCGGGTCTTCGACATAGATGGTGCCGCCGCCGAGATATTTGAGTGCTTGCATGTGGGCGAAGTATGCGGAGGTGCCATAGACGGCTTCGTAGAAAATCGATTCGCTGTAGGTACCGAAACCTTCGTTGAGCCAAATGTGATGGAAGGTCTTGCAGGTGATCATATCACCCCACCACTGGTGGGCATTTTCGTGAATCAGCAGGTAGATGGGATCGTATGCTGAAAATGGGTCGTGGAAGGAGCAGGTCTGGTGCTCCATGGTGCCGTAGACGCCGCAATTGACATTAGCGAGTTTCTCTTCGACAAACGGATAGATGCCGAAAGCATCGCTGTAAATGTTCAACATCGGAATAGTGAGAGTGTCGAAGACCAATTTGTACTCATAGGCATTGGGGAATGTGTAGCTGTAGACCGGCATGGTATTGCCGTCGTAGTTCCAGGTCTTCTGCACCATATCAAAAGTCGCGACCGAGATGGCGACGAGATAAGTGGTGATCGGGTAATTGTGCTTCCAGTAGAAGCGCCGGCGACCACCGCCAAGGTCGGTGTTTGACATCAGTACGCCGTTTGTGACAGCGGTCATGTTTAAGGGACATTCGATCCAGAGTTTGACGGAGTCGGCTTTATCTTCGGGGGTATCTTTGCAAGGCCACCAATTGCGCGAGCCGAACGGTTCGGTGGCGGTCCAGCAGACAAGATTGCCGTTATTGTTCTCGAAGCCCATACCGCCATCGGTGTAACCATAGCCGGAGTAGGGTTGGCCGTGGTAGAAGACGTTCATCAGGAAACTCTGACCATTGGTCATGGTTGACGGGAGGGTGATGCTAAGGATCTCGCCGAAGTGAGTGAAGGGAGCGCTCTGATTGTTGACCTTGACTGAATCGACAGTGAGTTGATGAGTCAGGTCGAGGTCGATGGCATTGAGCGCCGGGACTACGGAAGTGATCTGGTAGTCAATAGTAGCGATGATTGACTGGGTCGGAAAGGCGATGTTGACATGAAGGCCGTAGTAATTGACATCGAAATCGGCTTGGTTGGCGTTCATTGATGTAGCTTGCTTGAGGAGATAGCGTTTGATGGCGGCATCCTTGCGGGCACCCTCGAGTTGCGAATACTCAAGATGCTGTACTCTGATCTCCTCAATCTGATCGGGAGTGAGATTGTTGTAATCGTAGGTTTTGCGCTGGGCGATAGCGGCGGCGTTTAACGCGAGTATCATCAGGAATATGGCGATTGATTTCATCATGCTTCTCCGGCAAGTAGAGAATTAAATATAAACAAAACGGTCAAAATTACAAGCTCGAATCCGAGGTATGGTGCGGCAGAATTCGTCAATGGGCTCTGTTTGTCATTCAGCATAAAGTGCATAATACACGTCACTTGAGTAGATTGGGATTCCTCACGTCTTGAAATTCCGTATATTTGCGAAGATGAAGAACTTACTGCGGATATTTCTCATAGCAATAACGCTGACGGCGGCCTATTCGTGCAGCAGCAACCGGCGGATGACCCGGTTTGAGGTCGATTATATGGTGGGCGAGGCGGACCGGATGATCGTGCTCGACGATCTTGACAGCGCGGCGCTGGTGATTAATGATCTTGCCCGGCACGAACCCAACGACACACTGGTATTGTGGCGGCAGGGGTTGATCAACCGCGATTTGGAGACAGTCGAGGGACGGATTCAATCGGAACGGGCGTTTCGAAAACTAGTCAAGATTAATCCGAAAAACGCCAAGTATCATCTCGAACTGGCAAAGACGCTGATTGCCCAGTCGTTTGAAATGAACGGGCGCAGTGAACTCGCGTGGGCGATCGAATTGGATCCGACGAATGTCGAGGCGTACCTATTGCTGACGCATCTCTACCGGCGACCGTTTTTCATCGATGATGACCGTGATCGCGGTGATTCGGCGCGTTTTGTGTTGGAGCAGCTCTTGCGGAATAAGCCGACTTCCGATTCGGGGCTGACCATGTTGGCGGAAGTGTGTGCCGTTCGCAATCAACTCGACAGCGCCGAGCAGGCGGCAACAAAGGTGCTGAAAGCTGATTCGACTGCCAAGCAGGCGAATTTGGTAATGGGATATGCCGACTACCGGCGCGACAAGTTTGAGTCGGCGGCGCGGTATTTTGAACGGGGGCTGGCGCAAATGGATTCGACCGAGCGCGCGGGATATGAGTCGATACTCTATTTGATTCCTCCGCAGAACGCGACCAAATATACGGTTCTGCCGCCGAATGTGCGCGATTCACTAAGAGAGGCCTTGTGGTTTGAGATTGATCTTGACCCGACGACGTCGGTAAATGAGCGACGGGTGGAACATTATGCGCGCGTTTGGCTGGCGAATCTGTTGTATTCCGACCGTCGCTATGGCGTTGCCGGCTGGACGACGGACATGGGCGAGACATTGATTCGTCTTGGCATGCCGGATGATCGATATCGGGCGAAGATTCAATCGGGCCCCACCAACGGTGTGCCAGCGTGGTACTGGTACTATACGAGCACTGAATTCCCGTGTACGCTGGCTTTCGTGGATCACATGTTGTCGGGCAATTTCCGATTTCCGTTCAGCTATAGCGACAATACCGGCTCCTCGCGCGCCAATGCCAGCAAGGAGATTGCTTATCTGAACTACCGGCAGATACCGCAGGAATCGACGGTCGGGCGCGAGCGGATGCCGGTCGATCTATTCGCGGGAGTGTACAAGTTTGCCTCTGCAGACGCGCAAACCGAAATCCAAATTGTGACTTTGGCGCCGGTAGCGGACCTGCCCAAAACGGACGGGGTAGAATCGCGAATAGTAATTCATGAGTTGAATGGTAAGGAGGTTGTGCGCTCGCAAGAACGCGGGAATTTGACCGCCCTGCAAGGCACCGGAGCGCGCGACTCTTTAGTTGGGTCGTGTACGAGGTTGAATCTTGATCCGGGAATCTATCGTATCAGCGTTGCGCTTGATCAACCGGAAGCGAATCGATTTGGGGTAGTTACTGATTCAGTTATGGTACCGGATTTCCGTACCAACAAGCCGGCACTATCCGACATTGTTTTAGGTTATGCAAAAAGCCGCGATGGCGGTGGTCCGGCGATTGTGCGTGGCGACAGCGTACGTGTTGTGCCGTCGATTGATCAGATATTCTCGACACAGCAGTCGCTGCGGCTTTACTATGAGATCTACAATTTGCCGACCGACATTCGATCATTGACACGCTTTGATGTTACTTACACATTTCAGTTTATCAAAGGATCAGAAACAGGATTCAAGAGCCTGTTAGGAAAGATGTTTCCGGGGCGCAAGGAATCGGTGAGCTATACCTACCGTGAGGGTGGGAAGTCGCAGACGACTGTGCGGGATGTCGAGTTGAATGTGAGTGAATTGCGTCCGGGCGGATATCGGCTAACCATCAGAATTGATGACCTGGTGTTGGGCGCCAAGGTTGAGGGACGCACTGATCTGATTCTGATCGATTAGCTGCTTAGTGGTTTTGAACCTGTGGCTGGATACTTTCGAGTACGCGTTTGATGCGCGGCGTTGTCGGACTGTCGGGATAGCGGCTAATGTAGTCGCCAAGCACCTTCTGAAATTTGGCAGTATCCGATTGCATGAGATAGACTCTGCCCAAGTGGAAATATGGTTCGCCATAGGACGACTCTCGAGCGATAATCTGCAAAAGCACGTTTTCGGCTTCCGCGAGTTTTCCAGCGTTGGTTAAGGCAATCCCCAATCCAGTCAAAATAGTCAGGTCATCGGGCTGTAGCCGCAGGGCTTCGCGCGATTGCGTTTCGGCCTCATCCCAGCGCTGTGCCTGCGTCAGCATGATTGAGTAGTTGTGATGGTAGTCCGCGTTATTGGGATCGAAACGTACAGCATTGAGCAGAGCTCGCTCCGCGACGGCCAATTCGCCATATCGGGTCAGTGCCACGCCGAGATGGTTCCAGAGTGTGGCGTGGGTAGAATCGAGTTCGAGGCCTTTCTCGCTGTAGTATTTGGCATCAGGAATGCGGCCTTCGTTGAGGCTTAGCTGGGCAAGGTTGGCGTACATGCGCACGTGGGGACGGAGGAAGAGCGATTTGCGCCACATCTGTTCAGCCAATGCGGATTGGCCCGTATTGATGAGATGATTGCCCATGGATTCAAAACCGATGGCGCCTTCCTTGCCGTAGAGACTCAAGATGTCAACCTGCCGCTTCACAGCGACATCGAATTGTGAATTCACGGCAGCAAACGCTGAAAAGGAAATGAATCCCACTGAAGCGAGGGCAACGGCGGCACTACGAGTGATCTGGAATTTTTCCCGGCGGGCGATGAGCATCACGGCAAAGAAACTCACGGCGAGGGTTGCAGAAGAAAACAGGTCCCAGTCCACAGCGTAACCGAGACGGGAGTGGAGCAGGATCAGCATGGCGGTTGCGCCCGGAAGCGCCCATGCGACAAAGAGCAACGGGCGATCGAGAGAAAGTCGCGGTCTTGCAGTAGGGATGCAAAGAGCCAATAGGATAATCAGCGGCGCAGCGGATATGAGCAGGAGTTGATTGAGTATGTCGAGCAAGTGCTGCGGAGAGAAAAGAGTGTATTCGGTACCACCGGCGGCGAAGGGCAATAGGAATCCGGCTGCCGACAAGGTTGGCAGATTGGAGAGTCTCGGGACTATTACTGCGGCAACAAGCGCGACAATTATCGAAGTGACGGCGAGCGCTGCGTGTGAGCGGGATTTGTCCTTGAAATTGGTGTAAGCCAGATAAGCGACGCAGGGTGCGAGTATCAGTGATTTGAAATGAAAGAAGACCAGGAGCAGGAAGAGGAACAAAGTTAACAATGGCGATGACTTACCCTGTGCAGTCTTGACTCCGGCGGTGAAGAACATTGCCATCAACCCCGGAAGGAGCATATAGGTCTCGGCATAGCCGCAGAAGAGTACCGTCATTCCGGAGAAGTAGAGCAGGATGAACGCCGGCAGTTGTGCTGTCGCATTGCGCACGGTGGACTTGACAAAGCCAAGCAGTGCGAAGTAGTAGAAGATGCCGCCAAGATAGGAGACAGCTTCTACGGCTGTGGTGGCGTTGAAGCCGAAGAGACTTGATGTGATTTTGTAGATCAGATAGTTCGCGGCCTGCGCCAGTGGTTCGGTAGGCAGCCACCAGACGCCGATTTCGAGTTCCTTAACTCTCAGGAGGCCGTCGCCGAGATAGTGCGTTTTGGCGCGCAGCAAGTAGTACACTGCCAAAAGAGTGATTGGGATAATGAAATAGAGTAACAGTCTCTTGAGTTGTCGGTGTAGATTGGTGGTTGTGCCCAATAATATTACAATAAAGGCCGCTGCCAATGATGCCAAGGCGACTGGCAGGCGTACCGACCAATCGAAGTAGCTTAGAAGATTTATACCCCAAAGCGAGGAGGAACTGCTAAGGGGTAGTGCTATTGCGAGAAAGAAGATGATTGAGAGAGCTAGGATCAGTTGTGAGGGGAATTGCTGTCGACTAAACATTGAATCGGAAGATGACAACGTCGCCGTCCTGCATGATATAGCTTTTGCCTTCGAGCCGGACCAAGCCGTGCTTTTTGGCTTCGGCGTGGCTGCCGAGACGCTTGAGGTCGTTATAGGCGACGATTTCAGCGCGAATGAAGCCGCGTTCGAAATCGGCATGGATGACGCCGGCGGCAACGGGAGCGGTTGAGCCTTTGCGAACGGTCCAAGCGCGGGTTTCTTTCTCACCGGCGGTGAGGAACGAAATCAAACCGAGCAAGTCGTAGGATTTCTTGATAACGAGATCGAGGGCGGATTGCGTGATGCCAAGATCGCCCATAAAAGATTTGCGGTCATCATCCGACAGTTGCGCCAGTTCCATTTCGATCTTGCCACAGACAACAGCGAGGTCGGTCTGCGCCTTTTCGCGAACGTAGGCGTATTCGGCGGTTAACTTGTCAATGTCACCGATATTGTTTTCGCCCACGTTGATGATAACCAGCATCGGTTTCTGGGAGAGAAACTGAAAACCGCGGATGGTCTTGAGTTCTTCGGGAGTCATTTCGACGGTGCGCAGCGGCTTGTTGGCTTCGAGAGCTTCTTTGACTTTTTTGAGGACTTCATACTCATGTTTGATCTTGTCGTCCTTGATCATCTTTGCCTGGCGCTCGACGCGATCAATGCGCTTTTCAATCAGGAGCAGATCGGCAAAGACGAGTTCATCATCGAGGGTTTCGATATCGCGCTTGATATTGATAGAGCCTTTGGGATGAAGGACCTCGTCGTTTTCGAAACCGCGAACGACATGAGCGAGTGCGTCGCATTCGCGCAAGACGGCCGGGATTTCATTCTCGACGGATGAATCCTTGTCGCCCGACAAGCCGGCGACATCGATGTATTCGACCTCGGCGTAGACCGTCTTTTTGGAGGATTCCAGTTCAGTCAGCCAGTCGATGCGTTCATCGGGGACCAGGACGCGGCCGCGATTGAAAGCACCTTTCTGGGATTGAAAGCTGGAAACCTCGGCATTGCCACGGGTAACAGCATTAAAGATGGTGGTTTTGCCAGAAAGCCCGAGTCCAATAAGTCCTACTATCATAGAACTTGTAGTATAACGCTATTGGCAGCCCAAGGTCAAGGACTCATCGCGCCCTAAGATTTGTGGTTGACCTGCCAGCGGCCGGGGCTTATGTTGAGTCATTACGAGTCATTCAAGTCTCGGCCGCCAAACCGGTTCGAGAGTTAATTGGTGCATACAGGAGGTATACGCATATGATGCTGGTTAAGAAAATGCTCATCATTGTAGCCGTAGTCGCGGCAATTCTGACACTGACATGGAAGCCGGTGTACTCGCAGTCAATGGGAGAATCGCTTCTGAACAAGGGTGATTCGATTTCGGTGTATGTCGATGCCGAGGATTTTGAGGCGATGAAACAATCGCGCGCCGGCCAGACGGTCAAGCTGAAGATTCTGGATAATATTGTGAAATTCGACAAGAAGCTGATCAACAAGGGGCAGACGGTGTATGCTTCGGTGATCAAGCGCGGTCGCGGCGGCGCCTATGCCGGTGCCGGCAACATGACGATTAAGTTTGATTCGACGCACTCTTCGGGCAAGTCGATGATTCCCTTGCGCGGCATGGCGGAATTCAAGGGTAAGAGCGGCGCAGGGAAGAAGATCATTTCGATTGTGCTGTTTCCCATCGGCTGGTTGATCAAGGGTGGGGACATTGAATTTCCACAGGGCAAGAATGTGTGGAAACCGGTCGTGACGGATGATACGACGGTGAAGTATCAGAAATAATTACTGCGCATACTAAAAAGTCAGATTTTTGCATTGAGCGCTTTCGGATTAATACCCGAAGGCGCTTTTTGTTGGTTAGATTTCGGGGAAAAATAGGTCCGCGATTTTGTCGATATCTTTGGTCTGGATTGCGCTCGAAAGATTCGCGAGGTATTCATCTGCTGCATCGGCGGGCAATTGAGCTTCGCCAAATCCGTTTTCGCCGTCACTTTGAAAGTCGATGATGTCGCCGTCGGGGGCGGAGTAGCGCGACGAATGCACGACCGACAAATCCATTTCCGGCAATGAGTGGAAGATGAATTCCGACCAGTTGAGAAGTGAACGAAGTGGCAACGGCAGAAGCGACAAGAGGTTCACGACATAGTTGTTTAGATGCGGTGTATTCAGGTCGGCGTAGAGGACAAGCCGCTCACCCACAAGGATGCGTTTCAAGTTCGATTCAAAGTGGGCAAGATTCAACGACATGATGTGTTCGATAATCGTGTCCCGGTCTGGAGTCGAATCGATTTCAAGTTCGGGACTCTGCGATAATTCCTCGGATGAACCACTTGTGACGAGTTTTTCGGCAATGGCACTAACATCACCATAAATGGCGAAGAACTGCTCCTGCGTGATTATAGCGCTATGGCGAAGCAAAGCGCCCCAGCGACCGGAGAAGTCCTGGCCAGCGTGAGTGACTTTGGTGAGGACGCCCACCGGAGATTCGCCGTCGCGATACCATTGCAGGGACAGTGATGAGCGGAATTCCTCGGTTTTGCAGTCACCAAATTGATCGTATTGCTGGATGAGCCAGCTTTCAAATTCGGTGGTGATTCCAGATGAACGATATACTACTTGCTGCGATCCCGGCAGGTCCGGAAACGTTCCGTAGATCAGATGATCGAGCTTCATTTAGAGTTGCGGGACGGACGGAGGTTTGGGAGGTGTCCCGGATTTGAGTTTGACGATGATGTTGTAGTCTTTACCGTAATCGACTCGGAATCCCGAGTTTAACTTGGGATAGAATTCTTCGATGGGATTCTCGACTACCTGCACCAGCGGCGGCGCGCTGGCATCGGAGTAATCGAGCCAACGGAAGGTAATTGCAGCATTACCGGTTCCGGCCACATTGTTAGTGACGGTTGAAGATCCGCCGGTCAGGTTGCCAAATTCAACCTCGGGGTCAGTTCCGATTTGAATGGTGACTTGGGCTTTCTCGCGGATGTTTTGAACTGTCAACTCCAGTTCGAATTTCTGCTCGGCAACTTCGGCACCACCGGACTTGAACTTCTCCTGACCAGCTTCGAGCTTCTTCACAAAAGCGGGATCGAGAGTCTCGGGCGGATGCTTAGCCCAGAACTCGGTCATCTTGGCGTCGAAGGCGGCCTGTTGTTCCGCCGGGGGAAGTTTGCCGACATCGCCAGCGAGTTTGGCATAGTCTTTTTGGGCGGCCTCGGTGGCTTCTTTGTACGGCGAGTCTTCCGGGACTTCGGCTTCATCAGCGATGACAACATCGGCAGATATCTGGCTGCGGACAAAGCGCTGGCGTTCGCGGGCGAAGTCCATCAGCGGTTTGGCGCCGAAGAATTCTGCGACCGGGAACAGTTTCAGATAATCATCATAATTGCTGTTGATGATGTTAGCAGTCTTCTGGTCGATGGGTGAAGGACCGGCGGAGAAGTACTGGTTGTACTTCTTCTCGCACTGGGCGAGTTTCCCATCATAGACGATCGCGTAATGATACAAATTGATGGCGCTGAAGAGAGCTATCCAAAGGAATGAAAGCGCCATAACCCATTTGGTCATGCGCCACCAGAATTGTTTTCGCTTGTTGAACAGGATGCGCTGGAACGACCAGATAAGCGGATCCGGCACGCCGGACGGCGTGATTTCGCGCGGCGGCTGGACGCCAGCTTGAACTTTTTCCAGGCCACCGGTGGCGGTGACGAAGAAGAACTGGAAATCGACATTATAAGAAGTCATCGAGTCGATCAGGTTTCCGAGTGTACGCGTGACTTTCTCGCAAGACTTAGCCCAGACCTCGCCGAAGCGGCGTTCGTTGATCGAGGCCAGACCCTTGATAAAGGCGTCGCGCCCTTTGCCCTTGTGGATGGCGGCATTGGCCGGGATCAACTCGACCGGATTGGAGGGCGAGAATCCTTCGAGGAAATCGGCCTTGGTGATGACGATGCCGATCGGAATCTTTTTGCTGACGCAGTCGCGCAGGTCATTGATGATAGTCTGGAAAGCAGCGATCTGTTCGCGCAGGAGCACGTCGGTATCAAGCACCGAGGCATCGATGAAGAACAAGGCGGCCTGCGCATAGGGGAAGAACTTGGCGAATTGTTTGCGTAAGCCACCGGGTTCGGCGATTGACAAAGTCTCGCCCTTGTAGTCGACCGTGTAGAACTTGATGCCTTTACGGATGGACATATCGAGCGCGAATTTGAGAATGCGCGTCTCGGAGGTCATAGTCGGGAATTTGCGTTCGCCCTCGACCTCGATTTGACGGCCGTCTTTGATCTTGAGTTGTTTGCCGCGCATAAGATTGAAATTTTCAATCAGGGCGGCGGCGGTCTCGTTGTTGAGCGGCGATAGTTTGTAATCGGTGCTGCCTTTGAGCAATTCGTAAAGCACCGAGAAGTAGACTGTTTTGCCGGCATTGGAGTGACCGAAGACCAACACGACATTGTCGTCGCGTTCAAAGGGAGCGTCGGCGCCTTTGACGGGAGCGGCAGCGGCGGATTGCTTTTTGAAGATGCCAAAGGCTTTCTTGAATAGACCGAGGGGATTAAAGCTCACGGCTTCACCTCATCGGTCTTTCCGCCGAGCAGTTCGACGGCGCGGGCTTTGTGCACTTTCTCCCACGGCTTGCGGATGTTGAGCGCACCGTAGATAAAGACTATGCACAATACAACATAGACGATGTAAACCGGCCAGCGGTCACGGAACATGTGGACCACGAAGCGCCAATTGAAGATGGAAAAAATCGTGGCGAAGAGTGTTCCGAAAAAGCCTTTGAGCCAGCGGAGGAAGGCGTTTTCGCCTTTGTAGATTTCGTGGGTGCGCAGATACCAGGCGGCGAATTCGTTGTGTGATGAGATTGTGCGAAGCTCATCCGTGGGTGCGAAGGATTTGATTTCTTCCTTGCGGCCTTTTTGGTTGAGCGACGCGACATGGAGCATTTTTTTCTGCCAGGTATCAGTGCGAACAATGCGAGTCGCCGAGGCACTGACTTGATCAGTCTCGCGGAAGTTGGCGGCGATCTGTGCCGTACGATGCAGGAGCATGGTGCGGAAATCGCGTTCGCGTTTGCCGAAACCGCGGATTTTTGCACCGAAGATCAGCGGCGCCATCGCCTGTTCGACAAACTGGCTGTCGTCGGTGATGCCGCGCAGTTTTTTGGCGGCGAGGAAGGCATTTTGGCACTGCTGGGGAGGACGGCGCACATACCAGAAGTAGAGTGCCATTAAATTGGATATGACCAACGTCACCGGCTGCGAATTGCGCGGGACCGTGTTGATGCGCTGCTTGAGGTGCTCGTCGATGACCATGCCATCGCCGCCGGAGAGGTCGAGGCGGTCGAGCTCGGTAAAATAGGATTCGCAGTCGCGCAGAAAAGTATCGGCGGAGAAGTCCTCCTGCTGACGATCGTAGCGATTAAGCTGGACGAAGATCGAATTGACGAGGGCTTTAAGTTTCTCCGACATGAGCCTCTATCGCGACCTGCTGAAGATTGACACGTGATTCATCTTCACCGCTTCCAATGCGGATCGGTCGACGTCACCATCGATGATGATGTTTAGCCGGTCGAGACGATTGGACTTGAGCGGGAAATATTCATTCGGCTGAATAAGCCAGTAATCGGGGTCGGCGACATCTTCGACCGGTTTGCGCGCCACCGAGGCGGCGGCAATGTCGTCGACTTCGTTGGCGCCAAGGTAGATGATGACGTTGGCGGCGTACTGCATCGGCAGAACCTTCTTATGCAGTTTAACGATGACGTCCTCGGTACCGCGCGGGTCAACACCGTCAATGATGATGTTGTGACGATTGTTGCGGAAAGAATACTTGACGGCGCCGTGATGCTGGACAAGGAACCGATGACCGTCGCGCTCGATGGAATCGCCGGTTTTTCCGGCGGCACCGGAGGCATAGTAGCTAAGAATCGCCGCAAGGAATGACAAAACGCGTTCGCTATCGTCGAAAAATTGCGTCATGTCTTCGTAGCCGTAGGAGCGGGTCTGGTAATCGCGCAACTCGGGAAGGATGTTTCCGCCGTTGATTTCGCCTTTATCGGTTGGTACCTGGGCATTGCGGACGTATTCGCGCAATTCCGGATAGATGAGGAATCCCTGTTGGAATCCGCCGACGAGTCCAGTGAAATAGTTGATCAATGTGCGGGAGTCGACACCGGCGTGGTTATCAAAGATCTGATTATAGTTAAAGCCGATATTGTGCAGAATGTTTTCCGACTGTAAGAACACGCCGCGGATGGTTTCCTCCTCGGCAGCCGACGGCTTGCTTTTGGTCTTCATGCGGACCTCGGCAATTGCTGCGACGGCGGCGCGGTGGATGTTGTCCATCAGCTTGCGCAGTTGTTCCATGCGCAACAGCGCGGCTTTGCCACACGTGGTCGACATGATAGCGGGGACAAAGGCTTCATCGAGAATATAATCATCGCCATCGCGTTTGATTTCGGCGATCTGCAATCCGGCAGTGGCGCTGATTTCAGAAGAGGGACCGATGCTTAAGGCAATCTTGTTAACTTGATATGGATGGCGGCTCAACTGTTCGCCGGCAAGCGGATCACCGAATGATGTCTTTTCGTTTGGAGCGGCGTAGAGGAAGAGCGGAATGCGTTCGCGTTTTTCTTTGGAGACATCGTACTTAAGCTCTACCGCTTTGTGCTTGAGAAATTCCTCGTTGATATTGACGATGCTGCCATTTGGGAGGACGGCGGTACACTTCTGTACCGTGATGAGCAGAGAATTTCCGCTGCGGCGCAAACCCAATTCGAGAGGTTCGGCCTTGACGGAGGCAGCTTTGGCTAGACCATAGCCGGGCGAGAGCGCCATCGTTGCGGCACGATTGAGGTTTTGAGCGAAGTCTTCGCTCTGGTTCAGATGTTTGCTGGTGACCAGCATGCCATCGATCCAGTTCACTCCCCAGACATTCAAATCATCCATAATATGCAATACCCATACCGATCAATTATCCCAATATAAAGGCTAAAACGTCTCTCGCAAGTAAGTTGAGAATCCAAGATATGCTGTCTTGGGTTGTTCACCGACACTAAACGGCGACAAACCAGGTTCGAATTTGTAACAGACTTGGCTTTTTGTATGAGCCGGGGCGAAGAGATAAAGCAGATTCTTCAGAAGTATCTGCCTAGGACCTTCAGGAGCAAACTCGGAGATGTCCTCGAGATTGAGTCCGTTGATGTTGAGGCGAAAAGTCGTGAAATTCTCTTCGAACTCGGTTCCCGGGTAAAAATCGCGTCCTAACAGGCTGTTAGACTGGCCGAGGGCAATGTGGTATTCAGCCGGAATGACTTCCATACCGGGAATGTTCTCCTCGACGGTGACTTCTTTCTTCAGAAATGCCGGCAGTACCTTTTCGTAAAGCAGGCGTCGACCGCGGAAGTAAGGCGCAAAAAAACGCAGGAGCAGGAGATAGCGGCGATCCTCGCGGCTGACGGTCGGCAGGTCTCCACCGGTGCGTTCCCAAAAGAGCAATTCCGTGTCGTTGTCTTCAATGCAGAAAAGCATTTTAAGGCGCAGGATATAGAAGGCGATCCAATGGCGATAGGTGATCGTGTCGAACGCGCTCCAAAATTCCAGGTAGCGGTCTTCCATAATGCCGGGATCGTGGTCGGATTCTTCCATTTGCTCGACGAAATAAGTTTGCGGGAAGTAGTTTTTGAAAGACGGCAGATGGATGAAGATGACGCGCTCGTCGCGTTTGGAGACGCGGGAGGTCAGAGTACGGATGGTCTCGATATCGGTAAAGAAATTGCCATGTTGTTCGAGACTGACGAAGTAGTACTCCGAAGATTCAATGCCCAATGTGGTTAAGAGCAGGCTGAATTCAGCCAGCCGGGTGCGTTCGCGGACCTTGTAGTCGGTTGTGACGAATCCCGTCTTCATCAATTCGCCTCCAGACGGGCTGTGAGGTGCAAATTGAGCGGGGTATAGCTGTCGAGATATTGTTCGAGGCGCTGCATGAGATAGCCACGTTCTTCGGCGCTGATCTTGAGTTCGGGATTGAGTTTGACATCAACCATAACTGATGGTACCAGGCCGCCGGCGGTACGGGCGACTCCGCGCTTGGCGTGGGCTTCGGTGATACGGTTGTCGAAGTTCTTGGCGAGGTATTCAATTTCGCCTTCCGACAGAGCCACTCCGTGGTTACGGAGGAAGAAACCGGTCATGCGTTTGACTTCGTCGTCTGTCTTGGCGTCAGAACCTCCCGAAGAAGCTACCAGATTTCGGGGCGAATGGAGCTGGGGATGAGCACGGACGAGGCGTAGTTCGGTTTCGGCGCCAATACCATTGCCATCGCTGCCCTCGGTGAGAGAGAATTCGACGACGACATAGTCGGGCGGCTCTTTGGCGGTGGTGCTGAAGTCGAATTTGACTTTCAGCGCCTGGTCTTCTTCGACAATCATGTATTTGTGTGGATTCGAAAAGGCGGTCAAGTCGAGATGGCTGACATATTGTTGATCGTGCGAATCCCATACACGTTCGATCGAGAAGAGCTTCTGCGCCGGGTTGCCCTGTGTCTCGCCGCTGTATTCGAACAAGTCGATTTCGAGGACAGGTTGTCCCATCGTGTATTTGTTGCGATGAGTTTTGCGGCGGTTGATCAGTATCATCGTGTTGGTATCAAAGAAAACCAACTTGCGCAAGTCACCGACTTTTTCGTCGTTAGCGAGCTCGACCTTGAGCCAAATGCGCGGGGTGGTCAGTTTGGAAAAGTCCATATGCGAGAACTTGTTTTGAATCGCCGGAGGGACCACCATTTTCTCGGCGGCCTGCAAGTATTCGCCCGGCACGTAGGCGAAATTCTTAGCTGGAGCCAGATAGTGCTTGAAGTGCCAGAGGAGTTTGCCGGAAACGAGGAAGTCCGAACTATAGAGACGGCTCTGGAAGCTTGACTCGACTTCCAACTCGCGGATGTCGAGATGTTGGAATATCTCGAGACGGTCCTGATACTGTCCGGGCTTGAAATGCGGTGTCTTCGTTGAAGAGATTACCTGCCAGTCGACCCAGTTGAGCATTTTGCCGTTGTCATAGTCGGGGCCGGTATAAATTGGAATACCGGGAATCTCTTCGAGCGGAAGTCCGACCTTAAGGCCGATCCAGATAGCGCCGCCCAACGGCGGGGGCGGATTGCGTTTCATATTGCGATAAGATGGTGAGTCGAGAGACTCTTCCCATTTGGCGGCTTCATCAGGCAATGCCTTGAGAACGCGCAAGTATTCACCGGAGGTGAACAACGTGACGTCGGCGTAGACATCGAGAATTTCCTGCGAATAGAGCGGATAGAAAGAGTAGTCGCGGGTTTGCGCGCCGCCGACGGTACAGACAAACTCGGTATCGTTGTCGATGCGGGCGCGTTTGTCGAGGCAGCGGCAGGACATCATAGTAAATGCCGGGACGGGACGACGGATACCAGTGACGAAGAAGTTCGACACAAAGGTATCGATGATGTTGCTGCCGGCTTCCTTGAGTTTGTCTTCGGTGCTGGTGGTATGAAAGGCAAAAGCCTTGAGCATCAGCAACAAGGCAGGGTCCAGTTGTTTTTCACCCGATGGGATTTGATAACCCCAATAGCGAAGGCGGTCTATCATTTCCTGATAGACGCGTTCTTCCCGATCAGTCCATTTTTCGGCCACTAAACTCTAAATCTCCCACGAAAGATCAAAGCGCTGGTTGCCGGCTGCTGTTCCGGTTACCCGACAAACAAAGGTTGCGGTTGGTGTTGTCACATTTTCCGAGATCATAACGTTGACGACAATTCCCATGTACTTCTGGAATTGGCGCAGGACATGATTGCGAACCTCAACCTTCAGTTCCTCCGAGAACTCCGGCGCGAAATAAGGCGACCGACATCCAAACTCGGGATCCGGTCGATAGCTCCCCAACTCGGTTTCGAGCAAGAACCGCGCGAATTCGATGGCGCCACCCGAGCGCACGAACCGGCAGTCCCGCAATTCTATTGGTACACGAAGCGCTTCGTTTGCCATTCTATATCATAACTAGTTCAGCATGATCGGATTGCCCTTGACGGTGGTCGGTCCCGAACCCTGCACGGTGACCATGCCACCTTTTGCTTCGAGGTTGGCGGTGCCTTCCAGTTTCATCGCCGTCTGGGCTTTTATCGTCGCATTCATTCCTTCGGCAGACAGATCGGCGGTCGCCTTCAGGTTGACTTTGCCTGTCGCCTCGACGGAGAAGTCCTTACCGGCGCTGAAGGTAATGTTCTGCTGGGCTTTGAACACAATATCTTTATCGGCTGAAATCGTGATTGTATTCTGCGAACTATCGATGACGATGGAATTTTTTCCGGTCTTGTCAATGATGCTGATCTTCTCGGATCCATCGGTATCATCAAATATCAGTTGGTGCCCACAGCGGGTGTAGATCATTTTCTTGTCGTTATTTTCGGTGTAGGCGTCACTCGGCGGCAGATCAACACCGTTCCAAAGCGAACCGAGAACTACCGGATGGTCAATGTCACCCTGGAAGAATCCAACAAGGACTTCGTCATCGATCTCGGGAAGGAAATAGAATCCGCGGTTGCGTCCGGCATAAGGACCGGCGACATGGATCCAGTCGGATTCGCAAGGTTGGCCGTCGGAGCCGTTGAAGGGGAACTTGACCTTGACTCTTCCGCGCGACTCGGGATCCTGGTTGTCAATTACGAGAGCGCAAATCGGGTCGCCGCGCCAAGAGCGGGCATCGGATTCGATGATCGGCGGCTTGGCGCTTTCGAGCGGTATCGCTTCGACGAAGTTGTAGTAGTCGCTGCCACCATCCATGTGATGCGTCACTCGTTTGACGAAGTAGACGCCGTTATAAACGGGTCCCATACCAGTTAATTCGACGGTATTGCCGACCTTGATGGAGGGTTGGTTGGTCTGAAGGTAAGCGACCACGAGGTTGCCAATGGCATTGCCTTGCATGGCGTCGGCTCGGGAGCGGACTTGCGAAGTTTCCGTCGATAGATCCGAGATGCCGATCGACTTTTGGGAAATCAAGTCTTGCGATGCGCGGAAAGCGGCGCTAGCCATTCCCGCGAAAGAAGTCGGCGAAGACTCGACGACCGTCTGGGTTGTCTGTTTATCTTTTTCGGACCAGCCGTTTTCGATATACCGGGTCTGCAATGCGTTGAGCCGCACTTCGGCAGAGCCGACATGTTTGGTTAGTTCCAGCTTTATAGTGTCTTTGCTCTTGGCTGCATCCACGAGGAGCTTCTTGCCATCGTAGTAGACCCAGCGATCGGTTTCACCGAGGACGGTGGTGATGAGGAAATCCCAGTCGGTTTGCATCCATTGGGTGGTCATTTCGCGCCTGGCATCGGTTCCGCCGCCTCCGGAAACGGAATGCTCGGTGGAATACATTGCCATGATCTCATTCGCGATATCGGCGCGGGACTTCTGCGGATAGGTTTTGACCATCGCTGCCTGATCCATTTTCCAGGTCGGGCTTTTGGCTTCGATGGTGACTCTTGAGGACTGAATACCATCGTTGACGAATCGCAGATTAGTGATGATGCCGAAGAATTCGTTGGGCTTTATCGATGCCGCGTAGGTTTCAATCGGCTTGAAAATCAGGGTCAGGCTTGCACCCATTTTGGCCGGGAAGAAATTGAGCGCGGTCAGATTCTCGACCAGATCAGCTGTGGCGATATCTTTGGAGAGTGTGATTTTGAGCACGTGATGATCAAAGGCCATTTGATCGAGCTCGAAAGATTCGATATTCCAATCAACTGTCGTGCCGTCGATCTTGAGCTCAACCTCCGACGTCATTTTGACGTGAATTTGATCGTTGCCGTCGTCGTCCGGCTGAGTTTCTAATTCATCGATTTGTATCGGCATCGTATCCTCGAACCTCTGGTTTGCGTATTAAAAGAGCGGGAAGGGAGAACATTCTCGCCTTCCCGTCTCTTGAGACCTTATTTGGTCAGGCTCATTTGCCTTTCCAGTCCTTCTTGTATTCGGCACCGTTGAGGTCAACCATTTCGGCAGAGATCTCGAAATATTCGTACATCTGCTCGTTCGGGTTGGCGGCGGTGGAAGGAACGTGCTCTTCATAGTGGGTGATGAAACCATTTTCCCACTTGAGGACCTTGAGTTCCTTCTTGAGATTCGGATCCTTGAAGGTGATCTGGCCGGTCTTACGATTCACTTGCGATGAATCGAAGGCCCACTTGGCGATACCGACGTTGTCATCGGATTCGCGGCGGATTCTCAACTTGAGACCGGTCGGGACCGAACTCGGTTTGCCGTCTGCCTGATCGTGGGGGGTGTAGAGTTCGTAGCTCACCGAGTGAACCTTATCGAACTTTTCGCCATCGATCAACAGTTCTACTTCCTGTGCCATTGTGTGTTTCCTCCTACTACTTCAGTTAGTTTCTATTTCGTTTTTATTTTTCAAACCTAATCACTTGCATCCTAACTGTCGCCACGAGGCAAGTTTGGTTCGAAATTATTTTACGGCCGCCTGACCGGCGTCATCAACCATGGCCTCGAGCTTCACGACGTACTGCTTGATCGGGGTCTTGGTGTTCAAAGCAACTTCGAGCAGCATCTGCTGATTTTCGATCATTTCGTTGGTTGCGATGACATTACAAGTGAAACCGTTGATCACTTTATTGCGCTGAAGCAGGCTCAAGAACTTGTTGAGATCGCCGTCGATCGACTTTTTGAGTTTGTCGTCGAAGCCCTTATAGACCTGCTGATTCAGATAGTTGCGCATCACCTTATAGATGTAGTCGTAGGTGCGCTTGATCGTGTAATTGCGGAAGCGCGCATCCTTGGCGAGGGTATCGGCACCCATCGCGACGACATCACCGACATCGCCCTGCCAGTTGATCACGCAGTTGACGCCCTTCTCGTTGAGCTTGGTGTTCTTCACTTCGTTCAATTTGATGCGCGTCGACTGAATACCGGCCAGCTTGCCGTTAACCTTGCCGGCGGACGGAGCCTGGATGCCGATATCGTTGTCGTTTTTGTAGACCAGACCGGCGACCAATGACGACGGCGGAATCCAGAGCGGATCCTTGTCGAAGCGGCTTTCCGGTTTGTCGGCTTTGACATAGTTGCCGAAGACCGAGACGTAAGCCTTGTAGTCGGCGTTGCCGCGCAGATCGTCATAAGACGGATCGTCGAGCTCGTCGGAAAGCTCTTCATAGGTATTGAAGTGCTTGAAGTCGGTGAAGATCTGCAATTTGCTGGGCATACCCATATCGCGAGCGATGGTGTCGATATCTTTCACACTGCCGAGGTATCCGGGGATACAGCAAAGCGAGTAGCAGTTGGTGATGTCGTAGAGACCATAGATATCGTGGATCTGACGATTGATGTGCTCGAACTTCTCGCGATCGTTGGGATCGGTCAGGTCGTTGATGCCGGCATTCGCGAAATAGACATAGACTTCCGAATCAGGGCGTGCCATGGCGTTCTGGAAGAAGAGATCGACGCCGCGATAAGCAGTTTCAAGCGGACGAATCGCCTCGTGGATGTTCTTCATATTCTGCGAGATGTTCTTGTCCGCCTCGGCAATCATATTGTCGAGTTTATCGAGGGCGGCATCGTCGGACGGGTCGTTGCCTTCAATGAAGCTTGACCAGAGCGACAATCTTTGCTTGAGTTGTTTGCGGCGATCCTTGAATTCATCTGAACTTAAGAACTTATTGAACGATTCATTCTTGGGGTCAAGAAACTTGACACCCTCGACATGCAGGCCGTCCTGGCTCTTGAAGTGAGACAGGTGGTCCTTGACAACCTCGTATCCGACAAAACCGGCGCCGAGGATGTCTTTTAGGTCAGCCTTTTCCTTAACTTTAGCTTCAGCCTGACCCTGCTGTTCTAAATCTTTTTCCTGATCTGACATGATTTCCTCTTGGCGGTTTACAGTTTCGCGATATAGGACTTAAGGACGTTGAGGAACTCTTCCTTTTTCTGCGGATTGGAGAGATCCTTACGGAGCTTGGAGTTGGGTTTCTCCAGAAGGTTTTTGAGATTACGCAGGATTTCGACTTCGTTGTATTTCTCCTGCAGGTAATCGTTCTTCTGGATGATCTCCATCGAACCGAAGTCCTTCATGGCGTTGAACTCGAGTTCAACGGATTGCTCGGAACCGTCCTGTTTATTGATGGTGACTTCGCTGGAAGGACGGAAGGTGCTGAATACTTCCTTGAGATTTTTGCACCGGGTCAAATCGGGCTCTTGTTCTTCCTTGGAATTCAGTTTGGTCAGATAGACCATTTTGTTCGACGGCAACAGGTCAACAGGAATTGAATCGCTCTTTTCCTTGTATTCTGTTGTGCCGATATGCGGGGCAGCAATCTTAAATGAGTCCGCCATACGACCTCCTAAAAGTGAATCTATACTTTTGCAATTTCAAAATTTTCGCCATTCATGCGCACTTCGACCTTTGAGCCTTCAGGGAAACGCCCGTCGATGATTCCGATCGACAGTGGATTGAGAATTTCTTTCTCCATGACCCGCTGTAAGGGGCGCGCGCCCATTTCGAAGTTGTATCCGCGGTCGGCCAAGGCTTTTTTGGCTTCCGGGGAACAAGCGATCGTCATTTTCTGGTCTTTTAAAATCTTGTTGATGACCTTGAGCTGGATATCGACGATAACACCGATGCCTTTTTCGGTCAACGGCCGGAAGATGATCCATTCCAGGCGGTTGAGAAATTCGGGGCGGAACTTCGCCTTGAGGATGTTCATCATATCATCGCGCTCGACCGGTTTGTTCTCGCGGTAGCAGTCAAGAATATGATGGGAGCCGAAGTTTGATGTCAGGATCACGATGGTATTGGTGAAGTCGATCGTATTTCCCTGACCGTCGGTGAGGCGGCCGTCGTCGAGCAATTGCAGCATGATGTTGAACACATCGGGGTCAGCCTTTTCGACTTCATCGAACAGAACAACTGAATAGGGGTTGCGTTTGACCTTTTCGGTCAGCATACCGCCGGCTTCGTAACCGACATATCCGGGAGGCGCGCCAATCAGTTTGGCGACCGAGTGCTTCTCCATGAATTCCGACATGTCGAAGCGGATCATGTTCTTTTCGTCATTGAAAAGGAATTCGGCGAGGGTCTTTGCCAACTCCGTCTTGCCGGTACCGGTGGAGCCTAAGAAAAGGAAGGAGCCAATCGGGCGGTTATGACGCTTGATGCCGGAGCGCGAACGGCGAACAGCTTCGCAAATTGTCTTGATGGCGTCTTCCTGATCGACGACTCGTTCGCCAAGGTGAGCTTCGAGATTGAGCAGTTTGGCCTTTTCATCTTCCATCATCCGATTAACCGGAATCTTGGTCCAGCGCGAGATGACGAAAGCGACATCTTCAACGCCAAGAGTCTGCTTTTCGGCGGTGACGAACTTCTCGAGCTTGTCGATCTTCTCGAGGTTTTGGCGAAACTGTGCTATTTGGCTTTTTTCAGTGCTCATTTACATCCTTAAGATATTGGCGCCCACAAGGGCAATGCTACACTCTTCCGGTCCAGAGAGAAAACAACTCATCAAATTTCTGGTTAAATGCTTCCAACTTATGCCGGACTTCATCGTCAAGGCCGTCATCAGTGTCCGCGGCAGATTTTACACCCAAAGTCTTTTTAAGTTCTTCCGCCTCTTTACGCAAGTCGGTGATACCGTTTTTGGCACGGGTGCAGTTGAGTCGGAAAGAAGCAGACGCTTCATCGAGCAGGTCAATGGCCTTGTCGGGGAGGAAGCGGTCGCCGATATAACGCTGTGACATTCTGATAGCTTCGTCAACAACTGCGTCGGGAATGTCAAGGCTGTGGTGTTTGCCATAGGTGTCGCGCACGCCAGCCATAATCTCTTGCGCTTCCTGGAAGGTAGGTTCCTCGACCATGACTCTTTGGAAGCGGCGGTCAAGGGCTTTGTCCTTTTCGATATACTTGCGATACTCTTCGAGAGTTGTCGCGCCGATGACTTTGAAGGCTCCACGCGCCAACGCGGGTTTGATCAGGTTGGCGGCGTCCATTCCACCGGAGGGATTGCCGGCACCGACGAGGGTGTGGATTTCGTCCATGAAGAGCACGAGATTGCCCTTGCCTTTGGTCAGGCGGGAAATCAGGCTGTTGAAGCGTTCTTCGAATTCACCTTTGTACTTCGCTCCGGCGACCAATTGACCCAGATCAAGGTGGAGGATAATTGTATCCCAAAGTTCGGGAGTTGTTTGCTTGTTGATAATTTGCAGCGCCAGACCTTCGACGAGTGCAGACTTGCCGACACCGGGAGGACCGACAAGGATCGGATTGTTCTTGCGCCGGCGGATAAGGACGCGGGAGATGTTGAAGATATCTTCCTGGCGGCCAAAGAATTTATCATAGTCACCTTTGCGGGCTTTCTCGCACATGTCGACGCAGTACTTAATCCCTTCGGCACCGGCGACCGCATCTTCCCCGCCGTCGGTTGTAGTAGTTTGACCACCCGCGATGGATTGGACGACTTTCATTTCGGCGTTGGCATCGATGATTTTGCCTTCATCGAAGTCAAGACGGCGACGAATTTGTTCACTCAATGGTGAGTCAGGTCCGACAAATACCATCAATACATGTTCGGGACGGGTTTCGGAGTCGGAGAAGCGCTGTGCTTTGTTCGAGGCTGCTACCAGCAAAGATTGCAGCGCGGGGGAAGCAACCGGGCGAATTTCGTCGGATGCCGATTTGCCCATCTTCGATAGTTCGTCGGCGAGCAGGGCTTCGAAGTAGTCGGGTTTTTTCCCGAGCTGCTTGAGGAGAGCGGCGAGTTCACCGCCTTCATCGCGAAGCAGAACCAGGAACAGATGTTGCGGTTTGATTTCCGCATGAAAGTAGCTTTTTGCCAATTCCTGCGCGCGGCGAATACCGTTCTGCAGGGTCGCTGAAAACGATCCTAAATCCATATCCTCTTCACAGTAAGGGGTGCGATATTGTCTCGCGTTTGATTGCGCTTAGAAATTGAAGGTACAATCCCACTATTGGGGTGTCAAGATTTATGTTCATTGAGCAATATGATAAATACATAAGTGGGTCTACAAACTTTGACATCAAAATTGGTCGACTTTTACCTTTTTTCAAGTGTTAGCACTTCTCCAGTCGAGTTCGTTCATCCGCCGAACAGGCGATCAATAAACCCCTTCTTGCGTGCGCGCTCGGTCTGAAATGACCGCAAGCGCAGATAGTCAGTCAGGGTCTTTTCGGGGTAATCGTAGCTCGCACCACTGAAATAATCGACCAGAGAAGTCTCTAAATCCATCAGGGTTTGCATTCTTTTTTCGGGATTATGCTCGATCATCTTGTTGATGAGGCGCGAAAGAGACTTGGTGAGCGAACGGACAGAAGTTTCCTTATAAGAAGGATATAATGAGTCCGCATTCTCGCGGTATTCTTCGCGGATATTTTGACGAATCTCAAATACGTTGCCGCCGGCATAGGGATAGCGGCCAGTGGCCATTTCCAGCATAATCAGCCCGAGGGCAAAGACATCAGAGCGGCGGTCGGCATAGCCGGCTTTGAGAAGCTGTTCGGGCGACTCATAAACATTGAGTGAATAAGGGAGTGCCAATTTGAGCCGGTCAGAGAGGTGACAGAACGGTAGCATGTCGATATCGGTGAGCATAACTCTTCCGCCAGAGGTCAAGAAGATATTCTCTGGTTTGAGATTTTTGTGCAAGGGAATGAGATTTCCCATACCTGGCGACGGCCTGACGCCGTGAATCTGGTTGAGAGCCTGCAGGGTTCCTTGGGCTATCAAGGCTACCAGATCAGGGTGAAGGGGAGCATTTTCGGTGATGATGCTGCGGAGGCTAATTCCGTCGAGATGACCGAACTCGAAAATGAGCATGTCGTTGTGAGTGGTGGTGCCGCGAAAAGGTTGAATTTGGCTACCGCGGAATTCAGCGAAGAGGCGGCTGTGTTTTTGGAACAGCTCAACGATTTCTGGATTCAAGGACAAACGGCGGCGGATGACTTTTAGGCGGACTGCTTCATTTGTATCGATACGCTTGGCGTGGTAACAAAGGCTGACGGGCCCCTCGCCGATTTTGTTCTTATCAATGATGTAATTCTGAAAACGTTCCGGCAAGGAGGGGTCGTCTATGACCGCAAACTCCGCATATCGTCCTTGATAATCTGGCGTCATCTCTCCCCTGTGATACGAAATCCAAAAAATTGAACTTCACTTCACGCCCAAAGCGAGATTGAGCGGGAAGGCGGCATATCTTGGCTGCTGGTCGCGATTAACCGAAACTGGGATTAGCTTCGATGTCGCGGCTGTCAGCTACAGCAAATCGGATAACGGTTTGCAGTCCGACCTTGATCAAGTCGTTATTCTTAAGGAGAGTCTGATCGGCTTTTACACCGTTGATAGTCGAGCCATTGCGCGAAAGATTCGTGAAAAGAAAGGCATCTCCCCGACGAATAACGGCGAAATGCTCCCTGCTGATCGCGGTGTCATCGTCGGACAAGACGAAGTCGCACTTTTCACTCGACCTGCCAACTCGGAATTGGACGGCGTCGGTCGAAAACTGCCGTCCCCTATCAGGACCCTCTTCAACTACCAAAAGCGGTTTCAACGGCATAATATGAGATATTACGGGTTTGTCTACACAAAATCAATTGATTTCTCTCCAATGGTTTATACGGACTTCTGGACGAAACGGCGACGGAATGTAGGTACTCGAGAAATATATCGGCATGAGTTGCAAATATGCCAACATGGCATCGCGAACGCCATTGTGGCACCCGAGAGATTCAGCCGTTTGATGGCCTGTTGCATTGATACTGATGCAGGCTAATTCTGATAGCGTGGCGCGTTTAGGAGATTAATTTAGATGATATGTTTCTGGGTCATTATGGTTTGGCGCTCGGCGCCAAGAAGCTGGCTCCCAAGGTATCACTTGGGACGTTGGTCTTTGCGTCCTTGCTGATTGACCTGATCTGGCCCATTCTGCTGTTATTGGGAAAGGAAGAGGTTGTCATCAGTCCGGGGATTACTCTTGTGACGCCGCTTGACTTCACCAACTACCCGCTTTCTCACAGCCTGTTGGCGGTGGGAGTCTGGGCATTGCTACTCGGGGTTGTTTATTTTATATGGAAGCGATCGAGCGGGGCAGCGCTACTGGTTGGAGGGTTGGTACTAAGCCACTGGCTACTTGATTTTCTGGTGCACCGTCCGGATCTGCCGCTGCTTCCGAACGACGCATCACGCTACGGACTCGGATTGTGGAACTCTCTCTCTGCTACTCTGGCGCTTGAGTTCGGGATTTTCTTCCTCGGGTTGTTCATCTACTGGAATTCCACTCATTCGCGTGCACGCATCGGGAGCATACTATTGTGGGGGACGACGCTTTTGCTCACGGCCATTTATCTGGCCAGCGTTTTTGGACCGCCGCCACCGGATACTAAGATGATCGCGTATGCCGGCCTCGGTCAATGGTTGTTTGTGGGACTGTATTACTGGATGGACCGCAAGCGGCGATCATACGTGTAAGTGCGTACTGCAGCGATTCTTCTTTTCCCGACCAGTGTTCTTTCGTATAATTCAGAGCCGCAAGAGCGCGGTATTTATCGGGGTCGTTATTAGCGAAAGAGAGTTATGCCAGATTCTAAACAACCGCACCAGCACGCACAGCCGAAGAACAGCAGTTTATCCGGTGTAAAGAACGTAATTGCCATTGCCTCGGGCAAGGGCGGAGTCGGCAAATCGACGCTGTCCGTGAATCTCGCGGTCGCGTTGGCCAAGACGGGGGCGAAGGTTGGCCTGATGGATGCGGACATCTATGGACCAAGTCAGCCGGGAATGCTGGGGGCACGAGACGCCCGACCAGACGTCAGCGGTGATATGCTCCAGCCGGTTAAGAAGTATGGAATAAGTTTTGTATCGATGGGGCTGTTGATTGACAACGACGGCCCGGTCATTTGGCGGGCGCCGATGGCGATGAAAATCATCCATCAGTTTATCGGTAACGTCAATTGGGGTAAGCTCGACTATCTATTGATAGATCTACCTCCGGGTACCGGCGACGTACAGTTGACGTTGGCGCAACAAGCATCGTTGACCGGGGCGGTGATAGTTACAACACCTCAACAGGTTGCTCTGGGTGTTGCCGCCAAGGGATTGAAAATGTTTGAGCAGGTCAATGTGCCGATTCTTGGCGTGATCGAGAACATGAGCGGATTTGTTTGCAAGCACTGCGGCAAGACGACGGATATCTTCAAAGTCGGAGGCGGTGAAGCACTCTCCAAACACACGGAAGTTCCGTATCTCGGCGCCATTCCGCTTGATCCGGAAATCATGATGAGCGGTGATACAGGTGTACCGGTGCTTGAGTCGGGAGTTGACAGCCCAGCGGCAAAGGCGCTTCTGGAAGTCGCCAAGAATTTGCAGACGATTGTGGCGCGAGTCAGTGCGACGATTAGCGAAGACGAACCGGAACAGATTGAGTTGCGCCAGAATGGCGATTTGGTAGTGACCTGGCATGATGGCCGGGTGAGCAACTATAACGCTTACTCGCTGCGGATAAATTGCCCGTGCGCGTCGTGCATCGATGAGGACTCGGGGAGAAGGACGCTTGACCCGAAAAGGGTCCCGCTTGATATAAGAATTGAGAGCTTTGAAATGATTGGCCGCTATGCGGTAGCATTGCATTTTTCGGATGGTCATAGCACAGGGCTTTACGCTTTCAAGTTGTTGCAGAAGCTGCCGGAGGCCGACTCGAGCGGCTCATTCGAAGTTTGACCTAAGTCAAGGCGACATGAAGCGTTGTCGGCATAATTAGTCGGGCACGCTCGAAGAGAGATCGGGTTATAAGAATTAGCGTGACGCATAGAGCGCATGGCAGATTGGATATTACCGAAAGGATGTTCATATATGGCTGAACAAGAAATCAAAATCACCGCACAACTTTTCCCCGACCCGGATGTTTGCATATTCCGAGTCGACCGCCCGGTGTTTCCCGGGGGTGCCTTTGACTGCAAG
>CAUJJY010000115.1 GCA_963205155.1 Candidatus Zixiibacteriota bacterium
CAGAATGTCGAATTTCAGAAGTGGAACTCGTTTTCGTTTATCACGGTGCAAGGTATTGCGGGTGAACAGACGGCAAAAGTGATGGATATTGATGCCGATGCGCGGACATATATCATCCAAGATCCGTTCGAGCTGTATGCCGCCGAGGTTATCAAGAGCGAGATTGCCAAGACGATGATCTCGCATGTTCCGAATATTCTGCTCCAGAATGGCGAAGTTTTGATTATCGGTCCCGGCGGCGGAATTGATGTCGTTTTTGCTCTGGCGTGGGGTGCGAAGGCTGTCGATGCCGTAGAAATCAATCCGATCATCGTTGACGATGTGATGCTGGACAAGTATCGTGCATACTCGGGCAATCTGTATGCGCGCCCGGAAGTGTACGTTCACAAGTCGGAGGGCCGATCATTTGTCGCGCGTGCAAACAAATCATACGACATGGTGCAGTTGACTTTGGTGGACACCTGGGCGGCGACTTCGGCGGGCGCGTTCAGTCTCTCGGAAAACAATTTGTATACCGTCGAAGCTTTCACTGACTACATCAATCATCTCAAACCGGACGGGGTCGTGGCGGTGACGCGCTGGCTGTCCGCCAAGCCAAAGGAAGGGTTGCGCCTGATGGCGATCGCGATGGAGTCGGCGCGGCAACTGGGAATTGTCAATCCGCACCAGCACATTGTGATAATCGGATCGAATGCAATGGCGGAGACAGAGCAGGAGATGATGACGCTGATCTTCAAGAAGTCTCCGTTCAACCAACAAGAAGTCCGGCAGATTGAAAAGCGGATTGAGCTGATGAAGGGTCGCATGGTGTTCAGTCCCGAGATGCGAGTGAGCAATGAATTCACGCAATTTGCTTATGCGCCGGACCCGCAGCGATTTTACGAGGGGTATGAATTCAATATCACACCAAGTACCGATAATCAGCCGTTCTTCTTTCATGCGCTCAAGGGTGCCGATCTGGCGAAGATCATGACGCTTGATCTGGAGTCGCGGAAGAACAACATCGGGTTGTTCAATTTGTACGTCGCAGCTGTGCTGTCACTGATACTGGTGCTGGCGTTTTTGATTGGGCCACTGGTGTTGTCGAAAGCCGGTCGGACGATGCTGGGTGATTGGACTGCGATCCGGCCACTGACATACTTCGTGTTCATCGGGCTCGGATTCATCATGATCGAGATCGCACTGATGCAGAAGTTGATTTTGTTTCTCGGACATCCGGTGTATGCGCTGGCAGTCGTGTTGACAGTCATTTTGATCTCCGCCGGGACTGGCTCGTACTTGACGAGAAATCACGATCACCAGACAAGCAGGCGATATGGGCGGTATATCTTCCCGGCTATAATCACTGGTGTCGTGGTAATTACATTTGCGTTGCCGCTGATAATTGAAGCAACGTTTGGATTGCAGCTCTTCTGGAGAATCTTGATAGCCTCTGTAATTGTTGCGCCGATTGGAGTGTTGCTGGGGCAGCCATTCCCGATTGAGTTGAAGGCAGTTGAGCACCACAGACGTGAGATCATTCCTTGGGTGTGGAGCTTGAATGGAGCGGCCTCGGTGCTGGGATCGGTTGCGGCGGTGGCTCTGGCGATGGCGTACGGGTTTACGGCGGTGCTGCTGATCGGTGCGGGATGTTATGTGATGGCGTTTTTGACGCGGGGGCGGGGTTTAAACTCTTAACGGTTGGTTATCTCCCTGCAGGACAATCGCTTCTTCGAGTTTCGGCCATGATGATTCATTGCATAGTTAAGTTGCGACTTTAATATTAAGTTGCTACTTGAAGATTAAAGTTGCAATTAATTATGGCGATTCGTATCATAGAAGAGTGAGGAAAGCGCATCCATGAAGACGAATCGCGAAAATCATACAGCCGGAGCAATCGGTCGCTACATTATCGAGGTCAGAGATACGCTTGCAGGAGCCCGAGAATTGCGGGAGGCGATTTTGAGCCTGACTTATTCGCTGCAGAAAAGTCCGGCGCGAAAAGGGTTGTTAGTCATCGTTTCATCGCGAGTAACAGGTGAGAGAATCAGCAGTGAATGGGAAGATGCGCGCAGTGTCTTCCGGCCGGAGATCATGAGACGGGCGCACCTGGTTCGTATCGAACAAGGAAAGTACATCGGGCTGCCGACAGATTTCGGCAAAAAGGCCAAAGAGCAACTTGACAACATTGTCACAGCGTCGAAAGTCGGCAAGGATTGGAATCGCCGAGATCGGTTTTCTTATTTCGAGATCATGCGGGTGCTGTTGGTGCGGTGGCTAAACAACGAGGGGCCGATCACGACACGGCAGGTGACGATCGAGTCCGGGTACAGTTACCCGACAGTGGCCAAGGCGCTGCAGCGACTAAAGCGATACCTTCGCAGAAATCCTGATCGCAGAATCGAGTTGTCGAGATTCCCGCATGAAGAATGGGCACGGTTGATTGTACTGGCTGAAGACGCACGGGAGACAAGGCGATATGTGGATCGCTCCGGAAACCCGAGACCGGCCGAGTCGCTGATCAAAAGAATATCCGGCCTTCATCGCCCAAATGTTGCCATCGGTGGTGTTTACGGTGCAAAGTACCATGATCCAGATCTTGACATAGTCGGAAGTCCGAGGCTTGACCTGACATTGAGTCATCATCATGGACAGATCGATTTGGAATTCGTCAGTCGGCTTGATCCCGCACTGGAACCGAGTGAAGATTTGTCGGAACCGGCAGTGGTTGTGGTTCATGTGAGCAGGGGTCATGGTCTTCAGTTCTCCGCGCCGGCAAAGGGATTGATATTCGCCGATCCGATTGAGTGTTTGCTGGACTTGCATGAAGCACGGCTTGAAACGCAAGCGGCTGAGTTTCTTGCGGCATTAATTAGAAAAAAAGCCCGGACAAATGGCTGATATTAGTCCTGAACAAGCACTGGCAAGAGTGGCAAATGCTATTCCAGCGGATATCCGGAAACACATCACAATCGTCGGCAGCCTGGCGGCCGGTTATGTGCTGCGGACGAAAATCACACCAAACGCGGTACGGACAAAGGACATTGATTGTGTCCTCTTCCCTTTCGCGCAAGCGACGGTAGCCGGAGCGACGATTGCTGCGAAGCTCCTCAATGCCGGTTGGACATTGCGCACAGATGAAGATTTTCCCGAGCCAGGCGACAAGAATACCCGTCTCGACAAACTGCCGGTAGTGAGACTTCACCCGCCGGGCGAAAAGGAGTGGTTCTTGGAATTACTATCTGTTCCCCCCGACAACACAGGCGAGTACGAGCGCTTCACCAGATTAGTGGTCGACGGCGGCCGTCATTTTGTCTTGCCGAGTTTTAGGTTTCTACCGATTGCCATTTTTGAGCCGGAGGAGACAGCGTTAGGTATCTTTTGTGCTCGCGTTGAAATGATGGCGCTGGCCAATTTATTGGAGAACCCGGTACTCAAGCCGGAACTAATGCGCGGGCTGATCGAGAACAGGAAGATCAAGCGCAGTAATAAAGACCTGGGCAGAGCCGTAGCCCTGGCACGAATATGCGATGATGAACTTCTGACGTGGCCCGAACAGTGGCTTAAGGCGCTGAAGTCAACCTTTCCAGGCGACTGGTCGCGGTTGGCAAGGCAGGTTGGGGACGGAGTCCGCCAATTGGCAGGCAGCGAAGACGACTTGGAGCAAGCCTGTCATACCTGCAACAACGGGTTGTTGTCTTTTGCTCCTGTGACTGTGGATCAGTTCGCTGTCTCGATTAAGCGATTTCAAAGTGATTGTATCAATCCGTTCATCGGACTTTGCAATAGCGAGCAGGTAAAGTAAGTTTAAGTAGAGAAGTTTCAGATCGAAAAAAAACGGGGTCGAATTGCTTCGACCCCGTATGTGAAATCTGGAAGGTTCACGAAGAGAAGATAATCACCTCACTTAAGCCAACTCATCTCAATGCGGCCAACTCAAGTTCAGAGTTCCAATGTACGAGCGCAGTGGGATGTATCGAGCAATCCATACTCTCCCTTCAAGATCTTGTCGACGATCTTGATGAACTTCCGTGATACCACGGACTGCAACTCGTAGGGGTGCCAGAGCTCCTTCTCCCCTATGGGAGCCAGCTTCTCGTTGGTCTTGCGACGTGGCATAATAGTACCTCCAATCAGACGTTGATTGAAGTCAGCACCCGAATGATTGGTCGTGCGTGGTTAGCCCGCTTTGGAGGGTGTATCTTAGAGAAACGTTGGGCGGTTCGTTGTGAGGGTGAACCTTCCACCTATTAGTTTTTTGACATACACTTCAAATTTTGAATTTAGAGTGTAAGCGATTGATAGCCCGCCATTTATAGATGTGAACGACTTGTTGAGTAACGCCCAATATTGCGGCAGCATCGCGTTCGGTTTTCCCCGAGAGCATCAATAACAAAGTCTGACGCTGGCGATCGGACAAACTGTGATTGATGTGCCAGATCAGTTTGCGTTTGTAATTGGAGTAATCGCGGGCGGTCGGTTCGCCATCGC
Source organism: Candidatus Zixiibacteriota bacterium (assembly GCA_963205155.1). Classification (GTDB taxonomy): domain Bacteria; phylum Zixibacteria; class MSB-5A5; order CAIYYT01; family CAIYYT01; genus JADJGC01. The sequence goes on from CAUJJY010000115.1 coordinate 4,471, forward strand.
CGGAAAGATAGTATGCCGACATTTCCTGCGAGAATTGTTCGAGGATTTGCTGGTCGACGATGATTTCGGCAAACTGGTATTCGCGCTTGGACATCTCGCTGCCGCTGATATTGTTTGATGCAATGTTTAGTTGATCAAAGATAATCATGCAAAGGATTCTGTCAAGGAGAACGGCGGAGAATCGGCAATTAGTTGTCGCTGAGGTGGTACATCAAGCCGAAATAAACGGGAAAGAAGAGCATATTTTCGCGCAGGGGTCCGACGGTGGCACCGGAGGTTTCCCAACTGGCGCTGAAGGAATTGAGGCTGACGGCTTCGATAGAAAACGTGAGGCTGATATTGGAAGTTATGGAGCCATTGATGCCGAGTCCGATTGAGAACACCGGTTTAGCGCCGAGGCTGTAGTCTTTGTATTGGATACTGCCGGCTACGAGTTGCGGCATCGAGATGCGGTTGGCTTCGAAGAGACCGGCACCGAGTTTCATATACGGCCGATATTTTCCGTCTGCGACCAGAGAGTACTGCATGAAGATTCCGACGCGACGGATGCGAACGCGCGATCTGTCGGTACCTTCGGGATAGATCGAGACGCTCTTCGGATGGAAATTCGAATAGGAGATTTCCATGCCGGCGATGGTGGAGTTGCTGATGTAATAGCCGACATCACCTGCTAATGTGATTCCCTCTTTGCGCCAGCTGGCAGCGATGACTTGATAGTTGGCATTCGCGAGCGCTCCCATTGGGTAGGAGATTCCGAATTTGGGTGAGATGAAGACACTGCCGGAGCGATCGATATCTGCGGGACGCTTAGATGCCAACGAAGTCGCCGTCAACAGGCATAGTAATATAATGACAAGGGATTTGTACATACGGGTTTGATATCGACAAAATCGTAAACTAATTTACCAATGCCTTAACAGCCGGTTGAACACGTAGGAGTTAGAACATCGATTGGGAAAATATTTTTCGTTAGCGGGATTTTTCCTCCAACTCAATCCATGTAGAGGGTGTAGCATTTTATAGAGAGTCCAGCAAGCGCAACCCCGATTCTCCCGAACTATTGGCCGGGACACGAAGCGCTCTTGCGAACTCTAATCACACAATTATAAGACGACTGCTCGTGAAGCCCGGCGCTAGCCGTCAGGGCCGCTCGAGTTGATGCCGGTTCGGGGATACATCTCCAAATAATCTGGTAAGCCCTTTTCCCCCCAATTGGTTTGATGGCGACGCCAAGTTGCGCCGACGCCTGTCGCGTTGGTCTGTGCGGTGTTTTTCTGACCGGCTAAACCACAAGAGGAAGGAGTCTGTGATGTCAAATCAAGCTCCCTGCAGTTCCACCGCCAAGCGGCGAGTGAAGTACTTTTCCAAGATCGCGAAAATCCCGCAGTTGTCCGCTGAAGAGCGCGAACGGCTGGCCACCGTCACCGACCAATATGCATTCAGGGTGAATGATTATTATCTCGGCCTGATCAATTGGGAGGATCCTGATGATCCGATCCGGAGGCTGGTAATTCCGCAGGAGCGGGAATTGACTGATTGGGGACAGTTGGACGCTTCCAATGAAGGTGCGGTGACTGTCGCGAAAGCGGTTCAGCACAAGTATGCGAGTACGGTATTACTTCTGGTCACGGAGGTCTGTGCCTCCTATTGCCGGTATTGCTTCCGCAAGCGGCTGTTTATGCACGACAATGCCGAAGCGATACACGACACAAACGCGATTGCTGAAGGGATTCGATACATCCGTGATAACCCGCAGGTCAACAATGTGCTCTTGACGGGCGGTGATCCGACGACGTTGATGACCGACCAGCTGGAGCCGATTCTGAAGGCGTTGCGCAAGATCGATCACGTGAAGATTGTGCGCATCGGCACCAAGACACCGGCATTCAACCCTTATCGTTTCATTGATGATCAGCCATTTCTGGAAATGTTGAGCCGCTACTCGCAGCCTGATCGGCGAATCTACTTCATGTGCCACTTTGATCATCCCAACGAGTTGACTGAAGCTTCGCGGCAAGCGTTGCATCTGATTCAGCAGGCTGGTGTAATCTGTGTGAATCAGAATCCGATCATCCGAGGAATCTCCGACAATCCTGCGACCATGGCGCAGTTGTGGAATGAGCTCTCATACATCGGCGTGCCGCAGTATTACGTTTTTCAGGGACGGCCGACCGCGGGCAATGAGCCGTTTGAAGTGCCGATCGCCGAGGCATACTTCAAGGTCGAAGAAGCCAAGCGGCGCTGTTCCGGATTGGCAAAGCGCGCCAAGTACTGCATGTCACATGAGTCAGGCAAGATTGAGATCATTGGTGTAGATCGTCAGCACATCTACTTGAAGTACCATCGCGCCAAGCATAAGCGCGACGAACAGAGATTGCTTGTCTGCCGCCGTGATGACGAGGCATTCTGGCTTGATCAATTGCGGCCAGTGCAGGGATACCGGAATGACTTTTATCAAGGCGCCGCCGAGCAACCGCAGTATCAAACAGCTTTCGACGACGAATTTCACAGCCGTTATCGCGGAATGGAGTTCGAGCTTTAGGAGCGGAAGTGAACTACGGACAGGCTGAACATGGAGCTGCGCCGCCGCCAAATATGTAGTTAATGAGTGAAACTGCGTCGGAAATGGTGACCGAGCCGGAGCAGTCGGCATCACCGGCAAGCAGCGGCGAAGGGGGCGCACCGCCGGCGAAAATGTAATTGATCAGCAGGACGGCGTCGCTGATGCTGATGCTGGTGCTGCCGTCGGCATCACCGCAGAGGTACTGTGGGCAGCCGGTTTGGTCGGCGGCGATGTGCTGGCAATAGAAGCTTTTAGCCTTGTCGACTGTCGCCTTCAA
>CAUJJY010000116.1 GCA_963205155.1 Candidatus Zixiibacteriota bacterium
GCCAACTCGATTAGCACTTTTTCCGAATCAACCAATTCACCTTCAGCGCAACTAACGGTCTTGACCTCCGCGGCGAAGGGAGCAACCAGCGGATTTTCCATCTTCATTGCCTCAACAATAATCAGCTTTTGTTTCGGCTCGACCTTGTCACCCGCCTTCACCAAAACCTTGACGACCTTACCGGGCATCGGTGCGGAAATCTTTGACTTATCCCCATGATCGCCCTGGTCTGATCCAAACGAATCGGCATCCTTCGCAGCCGGCAAATCGAACACATACGATTCGTTGTCAGTCAGGACATAAACCTTGTTGCGCGCCTTGATTGCTGTTATGCGCATTACTTTATGAGCGTTTCGAAGCAAGTATTCATTTTCGCCGCACAAGGTAACTTCATATCGATGATTCTTGCCATCGCGTATAACCTGTAACTTTTCGCCTTCGCGTTCAGCGCGAATCTCCACCAGCGTTTCGTTTCGAATGAGCTTTAAGTCCATTACAACTCCCAGGAACCCAGAGCCTGCCAAGGCGAGTTTTCCAGATCTGGCAATGCATCAGTCGATGACACCTGACGGCCTGACATTGCGAGTGCCGCACCTGCATATGCGGCGTCCAACTCCTTATCAGTTTCCGATTCAGCCCACTCCGGCAGATTCTTGTCAATGAAGCCGGTAAACAAATTCCCGGCGCGGTACTCGGGGTGATTCAAGCAATCGATGAGGAATCGGACGTTGTTCTTAATCCCGACGATTCGATAATCCTTCAATGCTAATGTCATGCGGTCAATTGACTCGTCGCGAGTTCGGCCCAGTGTGATCACTTTGGAAAGAATTGGATCATAATAAATCGGCACATCAAATCCGGAATAAACGCCGCTGTCAACCCGGACATTTCCTCCGACAGGTTCTTTCAAATGCAGAATCTTGCCGGGCGACGGCAGGAAACCGGTCGCCGGATCTTCCGCATAAATACGGCATTCGGTCGCGTGCCCGCGCATCTTGACATCTGCTTGTGAAAACGACAACTGCTCGCCGGATGCAATGCGGATTTGTTCTTTCACCAGATCAATCCCGGTCACCATCTCCGTGATCGGATGCTCCACTTGAATGCGCGTGTTCACTTCGAGGAAGTAGAAGTTGCCGCTATCATATAAGAATTCAACTGTCCCTGCTGAAATGTACGAGGCCGCTTTGGCCGCCGCGACTGCAGCGTCGCCCATCTTGGTGCGCAGTTCGGGAGTCAGCGCTAACGATGGAGTCTCTTCGATAATCTTCTGATGTCGCCTTTGAATTGAGCACTCGCGCTCAAACAAGTGAATCGTGTGGCCGAAGCTGTCGGCAATGACCTGCACTTCGATATGGCGAGGATGACTGAGATACTTCTCTAAATATACCGTTGCATCGCCAAAAGACGACTTCGCTTCGCGTTGTGCTGCCTCAACCGCTTCCTGCAACTGAACTTCATCAGTCACAATACGCATTCCCTTGCCGCCGCCACCGGCTGCAGCCTTAACGATAATCGGATAACCGATCTTGGTCGCCAGCGACTTGAAATCGTCAATACTGCCCGACTTGACTTCGCCGCCCGGGACGGTCGGCACGTTTGCTTTCGACATCATCGAACGTGCGCCAAGCTTGTTTCCCAATGCGCGAATCGCCCGTGGCTGTGGGCCGATGAATGTCAGTTTCGCGTCCTGGACGGCTTGTGCAAACTCCGCATTCTCGGCGAGAAAGCCGTAGCCCGGATGCACTGAATCGCATCCCGTCTTTTTGGCGGCATCGATGAGCTTGGAAATGACGAGATAACTTTCGTTCGCCGGCGCCGGTCCAAGTAGAACAGCTTCAGTCGCAAGACGAACGTGCAGGGCTTCGCGATCGGCCTCGGAATAGACCGAAACCGTCGGAATCCCCATTTCGCGTGCGGCACGCATGATGCGAACCGCAATTTCTCCGCGGTTGGCGATTAGGATCTTTTTGAGCATCTATCACAATCTATTGAGCGGCCAAGTTCTTCGTGGGCCGCGCACAGCTTATTCACTTTTTGATTTGGGCAACCTATCGCTGCAACGCGCGAGGCTCCTATTCGTCCTCGATCACCCAATTGGGCTTGCGTTTACTTAAGAAGGCATCCATTCCTTCTTGCCCCTCTGGCGATTGACGCAAATCCGCAATGACGCGGGCAGTATATTCCTTGAAGTCATCGACAGATTGCTGCGGTACAGTCTGCAGTAATTGCTTGCAAACCTTGATCGCTTCCGGGCCGGAAGACAACAGCGACTGCACAAGCCCATTCACAGTCGCATCAAGCAGGTCGTCCGGAACGGCACGATTCACCAATCCGGCCGTCAATGCCCGCTCGGCAGTCAATCTTTCACCCGTGAGGAAGAATTCGCGTGCCCGTCCTTCGCCAACTCTCTTTATCACATATGGCGAAATACACGCTGGCACAACGCCAATCTTCACTTCGCTAAACGAGAAGACGGCACTTTGAGCCGCTACGGCAATGTCAGTGACGGCGACAAATCCCGTCCCACCGCCTATTGCCGCACCGTTGATTCGGCCGATCACCGGCTTCGGAAATGAATAGATGTCGTAAAACAAGTCAGCTAATCGACGCGCTTCATCAAGGTTATCTTCGTAAGCCGCGCTGCGCACATCGCTCATCCAATTCAGATCAGCACCGGCACAAAACGACTTGCCTTCGCCAGTGAGAATGACAACGCGCACGTCTTGATCGGTCTTCAGCCGCTTGAATGCAAATGTCATCTCATCGATCACCTGCGCATTGAACGCGTTATGGACCTCCGGGCGGCAAAAGATCACTCTCCCGATCGCTCCGGCCGTCTCCACTCTGACTGTCTTGTTACCGTTCATTATCTACATCCTAAACACGCCGAATTGCGGCTCGGGTATCGGCGTATTGAGCGACATCGATATCGCCAACGCCAGGAGATCGCGTGTTTTCTTGGGATCGACAATCCCGTCGTCCCACAGCCGAGCTGTCGAATAATATGCCGACGACTCCTGCTCGTATTTCGCCAGGGTCGGCTTCTTAAATTCAGCTTCCATTTCAGTTGTCAACTTTACGCCCTGCTTGTTGAGCTGCGCTTTCTTGACAGTCCACAGTACATCGGCAGCTTGTTCACCGCCCATGACACAGATTTTTCCATTCGGCCACATCCACAAGAAATTCGGATCGTATCCGCGCCCACACATGGCATAATTGCCTGCTCCGTAAGAGCCGCCGACAATGACCGTAAACTTCGGCACCTGCGCATTCGCGACAGCATGCACGAGTTTTGCCCCATCACGGGCAATTCCGCCATGCTCATATTTCTTGCCGACAATGAAGCCGGTGATATTCTGCAGGAAAATCAGAGGTATCTTGCGCTTGGCACAAAGCTCAATAAAGTGTGCACCTTTAAGCGAGGATTCACTGAACAACACACCATTGTTGCCTAATATACCGACCGGATATCCATGTATTCGCGCGAATCCGCAAACTAAGGTCAGTCCGTAAAGCGCTTTGAATTCCTGGAATCGGCTTCCGTCGACAATTCGTGCAATGACTTCCCTGACATCAAATGGCTGTTTCAGATCAGTCGGAACGACGCCGTAGAGTTCATTCGGGTCGTAGTATGGATCTTCAGCTTTCGTCCGATCAAGTTCGAATTTTTTCGAGCGGTCTAAAGTCTCTACGATATTGCGGCAAATCTGTATGGCGTGGTCGTCGTTTTGGGCATAGTGATCGGCGGTACCCGAGATACGACAGTGGACATCGGCGCCGCCCAAATCCTCATCCGTCACTTCTTCACCCGTAGCAGCCTTTACCAAAGGCGGCCCGCCGATAAAGATCGTCCCCTGCTTGCGCACAATAATCGCTTCATCGGACATCGCCGGAACGTAGGCGCCGCCCGCAGTGCACGAGCCCATTACGCAGGCAATCTGGGGAATGCCCAACGCTGACAGCGTTGCCTGATTATAGAATATCTTGCCAAAATGATCGCGGTCCGGGAATGTCCCCGACTGCTCCGGAAGGAATATCCCGCCCGAATCCACCAGATAGATGCATGGAAGATGATTCTTGCGTGCTACTTCCTGCGCGCGCACATGCTTCTTGATTGTAATGGGAAAGTATGTCCCGCCCTTGACAGTAGCGTCATTGGCGACAACGACGACTTCACGACCATGCACAACGCCGACACCGGTAACCATTCCGGCTCCGGGAGCATCATTGTCATACATGTCCCAAGCCGCCAGCGGCGACAACTCTACAAAAGGAGTGTTGTCGTCGAACAGCTTGGCGAGTCGTTCGCGTGCCGTTAGTTTGCCGCGTGATTTATGGCGCTCGACAGCCTGCGGCGGTCCGCCCTTGCGCACTGTCTCCAAGCGGTCACGGAGTTGCTCCATTAACCGCTTGTTGTCTTCTTGGTTCTGTCTGTACTCGGGCGATTTTGTGTCGATCTTCGATTCTATTCGATACATCGACCGCTACATCACCGGCACAAGTTTATAGCCGTACGCCAGAACGCCTTCGTGTCCGTCGGTCTGAACGCGACGGAACTCGATCTGCAATTCCATTCCCGTCTTAATTTGGTCAGCCGGCATGTCGACGATTTGGGCCGTCAACTTTGCGCCTTCCTTGGTCTCAAGGATTCCCAGCGCATAAGGCGAGATGTCCTTGAACTGGCTCGCTGGCGTATGAATCACGGTGAAGCTCAACAGCTTTCCGCGCTCGGACAACACGATCGTCTCGAATTCTCTACCCTGACACTCGCGACAAATCAGCCGCGGCGGAAAATAGACATGTCCGCACTTCTTGCACTTTCCTGCTTCCATCCGATAGCGTTGCGCCATCTCACGATGATATCTTGCCGGATTCATTAAGCCACCTCCATCACATGCACGACGGAGCTGCCACCGGAGCCGCCCATATTTTGTGTCATGCCGACTTTTGCATTTTTCACTTGACGCTTACCGGCTTCACCACGAAGCTGATAAGTGATTTCGATAGCCTGCGCTACCCCTGTCGCTCCCACCGGATGACCTTTTGATTTCAGTCCACCGGACGGGTTGATCGGGAATTTGCCGTCAATGCGAGTCTCGCCGTTGGCAGCAGCTTCTGCGCCCTTGCCGCAGGCAAAGAATCCGAGCGATTCGGAAACGATGATCTCGGCAATCGAGAAGCAGTCATGAACTTCGGTGACATTGATGTCATGGACATTCTTCCCTGCCATCTTCAAAGCTGCCATTGACGACACCTTCACTGCATCCAGCGAGGTAAAGTCGCGGCGATCATGCAGGGCAATCGTATCCGTCGCCATCGCCGATCCGAGAATCTTAATCGCCGGCTTATCCGAAAGTTTCTTCGCCATCTCCAGCGGGCAAAGTATCAACGCCGCCGCGCCGTCGGTGATTGGCGAACAATCGAGAATGCGCAGCGGATCGGCGACCATCACGGAGTTGTTCACTTCGTTGACGCTGATCTTCATCTGGTACTGGGCATTCGGATTCAGCAGTCCGTTGTCGTGGTTCTTGACTGGAACAGCCGAAAGCTGGTCGCGGGTCGCGCCGAATTTCTCCATATAAGCCCGCGCCATCAGGGCATACAAACCCGGGAACGTCGCGCCATTGTATACTTCATATTCCTGGTCAGCTGCGGTCGCCAGCGCGTAGGTTGCGCCGTCGCCGGAGACATCAGTCATCTTCTCGACTCCACCCACCAGCACGATATCGCTCATGCCGGAGGCTACATCGATGAATCCCGCACGCAGCGCGGCTCCACCCGATGCGCAAGCTGACTCAACTCTGGTCGCGCCCAAATAGCGCTGGCCAAGATAGTCGGCCATGATCGAACCGATATGCTCCTGCCCGACAAACAATCCGCCGGACATACAGCCAATATACATGTGGTCGATCTTGTCGACCTTCGTTTCTCCAAGGGCGTTCAAAGCCGCTTCGACAAAGAGATTGCGGAAGGATTTCTCCCACAACTCTCCCCATTTCTGCAGACCTACGCCGATTATTGCTACATCTCTCATTATCTTAACTCCTAAGCATTCTTCAAGATTTTGCGACGGAACTTGGCGTAGGTGCCATAGTCAATATAGTACTTCTTGTCGTCGAGCAGCGTGAAGGTCTTGGTCGTGATATCCTGCACCTCTTTGATGCGATCAGTCACCGTCCAAATGAAACCATCCGAGCCTGCGCCCGAACCGTACGACACCATGAAAATCTTGTCGCCCGGTTTAGCGTGGTCGAGGATTGCCGTCAAACCCAGCGGCGAAGCACCCGAATAGGTGTTGCCCAGACGCGGGGTCAGACGTCCTGTTTCCATCTGCTCTTTCTTGAAGCCAAGCATCTGCCCCACACGATGCGGGAACTTGCCGTTCGGCTGGTGAAACACTGCCCACTGGAAGTCACCCGGCTTGGTGCCGGATTTCTTCAGCAGTTCGTTAGCCGCGCCCAGCGTATGCTTGAAATATGCCGGCTCGCCGGTAAAACGGCCGCCGTGCTGTGGATAAAACTCGTGTTCGCGACGCCAGAAGTCCGGCGTGTCGGTCATGTATGAGGTCGTGAAATCGCACTCGGCAACGAGATTCTTGTCTCCCATCACAAAAGCCGCAGCGCCTGCTCCAGCTGAATACTCTAGCGCATCGCCCGGGGCGCCTTGCGAAGTATCCGCTGCGATACCCATTCCATACTCGATTTCGCCGGCTTTGACCAAAGTCATC